>JALYYM010000332.1 GCA_030946565.1 Bacteroidota bacterium
AAACTTTTAATTTATCTCCCAAGTATAACAGTCAGCAGTACACGAATCACCAAACTTCCTTCACACAAACGCAGGTTGGAGATTCGGTGTTGAATGATAATTCCAGTGAAGAGAATGATGTAAACAGGCACAATTTTAAAATACGGGGAATCTTTGATATAAAAATTGACTCGATGAACACCCTGAAAATAACAGCGAACAGCAATTTTTATCACACTGAAAGTGCCAGCGACAGGCAGTCCGTAAGCACAGGCAACACCGGCACTTTAAAGAATAGCAGCAGCAGGAATTTACAGACTGATAATGATAAAAGTGCCTTTTCGGGCAATGTGATATTCAAGCATAAGTTTAATAAGAACAGGCGGACATTATCTTTTACTGCAGATTGGAACACATTGAGTACAACGGGTACAAATTTTTTGAAATCTTTTAACCAGGCTTACCTGGATGGTATTCCTACCGGGGCACATAATCTTAACCAGATGAAAGACTATGACATGTCAACCCAAAATGTTTCTGCAAAACTTGTTTACACCGAACCGCTGAGTAAAAATTATTCAATGGAATTGGGCTACCAGCTTGCTTATAACTACGGCACTAACAACCAGCTAACCTACGATTACTCACCACTCTCCAAGCAATACGATTATGTGATTGATTCTTTATCAAACCAGTTCAGGCAAAACATTATTCAAAATATTCCTTCGCTTAAAATAAACTTTGCCAATAAAAAAATTAAAGTAAACATTGGCTCGGGCTTTGGCTTTACTGATTTTAATTTGAAGGATATAACTTTTGATAAAGATTATAAAAGGAATTATGTAAACTTTTTCCCTGGGGCAAACATCACTTACACCTACAAAGCGAATAAGAGCATACGGTTCAATTACAATGGCAACACCACCCAGCCAACTGTAAATCAATTGCAGCCATTGCGCAATAACAATGATTATTTTAATCAATACATAGGCAATCCAAACCTAAAGCCGTCTTTCACTAACTCATTTAATATTTCTCACAACAGTTATAATTTTCTCAAGGATATATGGATGTACCAGTCGTTTAACGTGAGGCTTACCCAAAACTCCATCACTAACAACCGCATTATAAATATTGATTCCGGAAAAACGATTACACAGCCCATCAATACTAATGGAAATGTTTCAATGAACTTATGGAGTGGCGTGGGATTCAAATTAAAAAAAGCTGACATCAGGGTTAATTTTGGCCCGTCGTTTAGCTACGATAAATATGCGGATGTGATAAACAGTAAAAAAAGTTTCTCAACAACCGTTGCGCCCGGCATCAACATGTGGCTTTCAAAATCAAAAGAAAAGAAATATGACGTTTCGATTCAAAATGATTTTTCTTATAACAGCAACACCACTTCACAAAACGATACCAGGATACATTATACCAATTATTCGCTTGAGTTTAATGGAACACTTTACATACAAAAAGTTTGGTCTATTATTACAAATTACCAATTCAATGCACGCCAGAAAATAACACCGCTGGATAATAACCTCACCTATCATATACTGGATGCAAGGCTTCAGCGGACATTTAAGAAAGATGAATTCACAGCATACATTTCGGTAAAAGATCTTTTGAATCAAAATATAGGTATAGACAGAAATTTTTACGGGAGCACGTATTCCGAAGTAATTAACGATCGCCTGAAAAGATATTTTTTAGTCGGCTTCACCTGGAATTTTAAAAACAAATCAAATACACCGGCAGCAGGCGCTCCGGCGAACTAATTTTTAAAAACACTTTTATGAAAATAAAAAGTTTCTTTTTCATCACTTGTTTGTTTTTTATTTCCGTGTCGAATGCTCAGCAATTCATAAGCAAAGCGGTAATAGAATATGAAGTGGTATCAAATATTCAAAAGACTATGGGCAATGGTAACTGGGCCGAAATGCTAAAAGAAAATATGCCGAAATTCAAGACCGGTTATTACACACTCACTTTTTCAAATGATAAAAGTGTTTACAAATTTGACCATTGGGCGGAGCAAAAAATTCCTTCATTCATGACAAAGAGTGATGAAGAAAATACCTGGTACTACGATTTTAATTCGGGCAAGTATGACATTCAGAAAAATGTCTATGGGTCAAATTTTAATATTGAAGATTCAATACCAAAGCTGCAATGGAGGCTTACTAATGAAAGTCGCGTGATTGCCGGCTTCAATTGCCGCAAAGCCGTAACACAAATCTTTGACAGTGTATATGTATTTGCTTTTTATACAGATGAAATACTTATTCCCGCCGGCCCGGTATCTATAAACGGGCTTCCCGGCACTATATTAGGCGTTACTATTCCCAGGCTTTTTACTTCGTGGATTGCTACAAAAGTAACGGTAAACGGCGTTGACGAAAAAGGGATAAAGCCAGTGAGCGCAAAGAAAACTTATACCATGAAGGAAATAGAATCAACTGTAAAAGAACGCACCAAAGACTGGTATAGTGACGATGCCGCTGAGAATGAAGAAGAGAAACAACAGAAAGCAAGATTTATTTGGGGCATAATGTTGTAAGCAGGAATATCGCTGCCGAAATTTATTTCCGGACCTTTTGAATATTCAAAACATCTTCCATAAATTTTTCAATCTGATTTTGCACGCCCATAGCATCGTGAGATTTATAAAACGAGCCAATTACATGATCGCCTGTATTTGGCATGGCAACCTCACGCTTACGGTTAGCCGCAGTTCCTAATTCGTCAAACATCTTTAGCATGGCAGATACTTTTACCACCGGGTCCTGGTGTTGTTCATCCTTGTAATAATATAACAGCAACAACGGTTGTTTTACTTTTTCAAATGTTGCAGGCACCATTGTCGTCTCCAGGTATTCTTCCAGCGCCACCGCGCCTTCAAGGCGATAGTGATAGTTCCAATATTTTTTGTAAACAGGCCGTTGGTCCTTTGTAGTATTATAGGGAGAGCCCTTTACCATATTTGCAATTTGCTTGCCCCAATGATTGTTTAAAAGCCAGGCGTTAGGATCATTAATCGCAATGTTGGGAGATAATAAAATGAGTGCTGCAACGTCATTAGGATAATCAGCGGCCAATTGCAGCGCATTTGTTCCGCCGGTTGAAGTACCCATTAAGATTACTTTTTTACCAAGTTGTTTTCCGATGGCTAATGCCTGCTTTGCACTCTCCCAATATTCATCCGCCGTTAAGTTAATCAGCGCATCAACGGTATCAATGCCATGCTCTGCAAGTCTTGATAAATAAAGATTGCAGCCAAACATTTTCGCTATGTTTCTATGCGTTGGGGCTCCCTCGAATTGTGAAGCAGAAAATCCATGCAGGTAAACAATAGAATAATCCGTTTTATTTTTCAGGCTGTCATTGTACCAAACAATACGTGCTTCATTATCCGGCTTTAGGTGATGTTGATTTTCGGTTTGTGAAATATAATTTTCAAGAGCGGCAGGCGTGCCGGGTACTGTGGGCATTGCCTCAGAGTAAACAGGGGTAGATGGCGACGGCCCCGCCATGTATAGAATAATTAATACAAGCAAAATGGAAATAATCCATAACCATATTTTTTTTGACATAAAATTTTTAAAAATAAAGTAGGGTAAAATATAAAATTATACGATTATGTTTTTAGCTCTTAATGCCTTTTACTACTCGCTGTTAAAAAAAATTGAATTTATGAATTGCTAAACTTAAATATAAAAGCTGTCAGCCTGTGCTTAGCCTGCCTTGAGTAATCGAAAGGTCGAAGGCGGTGCTATTCGAAGAAACGCAAATTACCAGAGGCTACCCCGCCTTCGACAAGCTCAGGCTGACAACATGCTAATTTGACCATTGAATAATTTTTATGTTATAGCTCTGCTATTATTGACTTTAAAATTATTTCATCAATTCCCAAACGCCTGTCTCGCTTGTATCAAGTGAAAAATCTTTCACATCGCTTACTTCGCCTGTGATAATATTTTTCATTTTTGAAAAGCCTTTCGTTCTTTCCAAATAATTTATGGGAGAAATATTTTTTTTCTCTTTAGATGTATTCATAGCAACCATTATCGTTTGCTTATCATCGTAGCGAAAATACACATAGACGCCATCCTGTGGTACATACTGCATTAGCTTTCCCGTGGTAATAGCGGACGAAGACTTTCTGAAATTGGC
>JALYYM010000355.1 GCA_030946565.1 Bacteroidota bacterium
ACACAAAATGAATTTATTTCATTAGGTTTTAAAGAATACAAAAAGCTTTTTGACCTTACGCAGCTTAATATTCAAAAGACATCTGACAGTCTTTTTATGAATAACATTCGGATGAAAACGCTCAGGCAACTTGATAAAGATATTGACTCGCTAAAAAAAATTCCTGATTCATTGATTAAAAGAAACCAGGCGGATCTTAAATTATACATTCAGTTTGCAAAGTATAAAGACAGTACTATAACTAAGAAGCAAAAAGCAATAGCAGAAAAAAAAATTGATAAAAAAAAATCAAAATCATTTGACGCCCTTATACCTGATAGCTTAAAAAGTTCTGTAAGAGAACAGGCCACTAATTCCGTAAATAACATACGCAGCGTTCTCCAGGTTACAGGCAACGATTATACCACTCGCTTGAGTGATATTACTTATCATGAAATAGAATGGCAAAAAAAATTATCTCTTTCCTTTGCATGCCTTGTATTATTTTTTATCGGTGCCCCGCTTGGGTCAATTATAAGAAAAGGAGGCCTTGGTTTGCCATTGGTGGTGGCCTTAATCTTCTTCCTGGTTTTTTACCTGCTAAATATATTTGGAGAAAAATTTACGAAAGACAATGTACTGGATCCTATAACAGGTATGTGGCTTCCTGTGATAGTACTTACGCCTATCGGCTTCTTTCTTACCTACAAAGCAATGCATGATTCTCAGCTTTTTAATAAGGAATATTACTACAGGCTTTTTAAAAAAATAAGAACCGGAACACAATCATTATTTACAGGCTCTTTAAAAAATTAATCGGCAGTGCCTTACTTTTTCGCAGCAATATCTCATAATGGACTCAGCCTTTGCATAGAAGCACTTCTTTACGGAAATGAACTACACAAAGGCTGATGTATTGAAAAGCAATCTGGTGCAAATGTATAAATTCTGCTGAATGTTTTCCAATTAAATGATAGGTTATTTTTCACAATGCTGTTAATTTTTCTTGCAGTAATCACAGCGTGGCAAATAGCCTGCATCTTCCCCAAAAGTTATATATTCGTTTTTCCCAAAAACATTTTGAAATGGAAACATGGAAAGAATACCAGGAAAAAAATCAAGACAGGTTCTTAAACGAAATGATGGAGCTCTTGCGCATACCCTCAGTGAGTGCAAAAAGCGAGCATAAGAAAGATATGCAGCAATGTGCAGAAGCCGTAAGGGCCAGCCTGTTGGCTTCCGGTGCGGATAAAGCAGAGATAATGCAAACCGATGGTTTCCCGGTAGTATATGGAGAAAAAATAATAGACGAAGCAAAGCCGACGGTACTGGTATATGGACACTATGATGTGCAACCTGCTGAGCCTTTAGAGCTATGGCACAGCGGCCCTTTTGAACCAGTAATAAAAGATGGAAAAGTGTATGCACGTGGCTCTGCTGATGATAAAGGACAATTTTATATGCACGTAAAAGCATTTGAAACACTTGTGAAGACTGATACGATGACCACCAACATTAAATTTTTAATTGAAGGGGAAGAAGAAGTAGGCTCACCGAATCTTGGCAAATTTGTTTCTGAAAATAAAGAACTATTAAAAGCAGATGTTATACTTATAAGTGATAGCTCCATGCTAAGTATGGAAACACCCTCATTGGATATTGGTGTTCGCGGCCTCTCTTATATTGAAGTAGAAGTAACAGGGGCGGACCGTGATCTGCACAGCGGCACTTATGGAGGAGCAGTTGCTAATCCTATAACGATACTGGCACAAATGATTGCTTCCTGCCATGATGAAAACAATCATGTAACTATACCTGGTTTTTATGATGATGTGGTGGAAGCATCTGATGAAGAAAGATCATTAATGAACAAAGCGCCTTTCGATGAAAATGAATATAAGAAAGAACTTGGGGTAAACGAATTATGGGGAGAGAAAGATTATACAACAAATGAGCGTACCGGTATCCGGCCAACACTTGAAATAAATGGAATTTGGGGCGGATATATGGGGGAAGGAGCAAAGACTGTGCTGCCTTCTAAAGCCACAGCCAAAATTTCTGCCAGGCTCGTTCCCAATCAATCATCTATTAAAATGACCAGGCGCCTGCTTGATTATTTTGAAAAAATAGCTCCTGCCGGTGTTACGGTGAAGGCGTTTGAACACCATGGTGGAGAACCCTACATTACTCCGATAGATAGCAAAGGCTATAAGGCTGCTGCCAAAGCCGTCGAACAAACTTTTGGAAAAATTCCTATTCCTGTTCGTGGTGGTGGAAGCATTCCTATCTGTTCTATTTTGGAAAAAGAACTTGGCGTAAAAATAGTATTTATGGGCTTTGGCCTTGATAGTGATAATCTTCATTCCCCGAATGAAAAATATGGAATTAAAAACTTTTATAAGGGCATAGAGACAATCCCATATTTTCATAAATACTTTGCGGAACCATAGGGTAATAATTAAGCTTTTCGTTTTAAGCTGATGTAAAAAAATTTATACTGAAGGCTTAACACAAATGCTATCCAGTTTTATCTAATATTTCAGGAGGTATTTGTGTTTCTATAAAACATCAATCAATTAAACCGGCCAGCTACTTCCAGTATCTATTCTACATTATCAAAAACCTTTGGAATGGAATTGAAAAGATAAAGCATTGCAGGAACTTCCTGAACAGCGCCGAACGGTTTTGACGCAATGAATGTATTATCATCTCCCGCAACTACCATCACCAGCGAGTCTGGCGAAATATGTGTAAATGCATCACAAAATCCTGACGTTACTATTTCCAGGAGTGGCCTAGTTTTTTATAAAAGGAACCATGCTATTGATACGCACAAGCATTTCAGAAAAAAAGAGAGGATTAAAGAAGAGGAGATAATTTATTTTAAAAAATTAAGCGCTTAGATCGTAAAGAAAGATGAGTAATCATTCTATAAATCCCTTAGGGACTATTGTGGGTAGAAAACCAGGTTTAAAAAACACGAAACGTTCCTAAAGGAACGTATGGTATATTATGTATTTTATGTTTCTACCCACCAAATGTGCCTAATGGCACAGTTAAAAACAACGAAACAAACAATGCGAAAT
>JALYYM010000367.1 GCA_030946565.1 Bacteroidota bacterium
CAATAAATTAATCAACTAATTAACCAACCAAACTCATAACCCAATAAACCTTAAACTATGTGGATAAGCAAATCATTAATAGCAGTAGTACTTGGCGGTGGCGCGGGCACCCGTTTATATCCCTTAACCGCCAACAGGAGCAAGCCTGCGGTGCCAATAGCCGGGAAATACAGGTTGGTAGATATTCCTATCTCCAATTGTATAAATTCTAATATAAACAGGATATATGTACTAACACAGTATAACTCTGCATCGCTGAACAAGCATATTAAAAATGCTTACCAGTTCAGTGCGTTCAGCAGCGGCTTTGTAGATATAATGGCAGCAGAGCAAACACCTGATAACCCGCAATGGTTTCAGGGTACCGCGGATGCCGTACGCCAATGCCTGCGACACCTGGAGAACAATGAATTCGATCATGTATTGATACTCTCCGGTGACCAGCTTTATCAAATGGATTTTGGAAGTATGTTTCGCACCCATGAAAAGAACGGCGCAGATATCACGATTGCCACTATACCTGTTACTGAAAAGGAAGCAACTGAATTTGGAATTTTAAAATCAGATGAAGAACATAACATAACGTCATTTATTGAAAAGCCGGCACTTGATGTGCTGCCTGATTGGATTAGCGATACGGGTAGCACTATGCAGGGCCTGGGAAGAAATTATCTTGCCTCCATGGGTATTTATCTTTTTAAAAGGGAAATACTTTTTGAAATGCTGCAGGACAAGAATAAAAAAGCCACCGATTTCGGAAAAGAAATTATTCCTTCATCTATCAATAATCATAAGGTGCTGAGTTACCAGTATGATGGCTATTGGACAGACATCGGAAATATTGCTTCTTTCTTTGAAGCGAATCTTGCTTTAACTAAAGATGTACCAGACTTCAACTTCTTTGATAACGCCAAAAAGGTGTATAGCAGGGCGAGGATGCTGCCGCCTGCGAAAATAACAGGTAACCTTCATTATACAATTGCCGGTGATGGCTGCATCCTTATGGCAGATAAGATAGAATATTCTGTAATAGGTATCAGGACACGCATCGGCTACGGTTCGCATATTGATCATTGTTACCTAATGGGAAGTGATTTTTACGAGACCCTGGACGAAATGGCCACCGCCGCCGAACGTGGCTTGCCAAAACTGGGCATTGGCGATAACTGCTATATTAAAAATGCAATTGTTGATAAAAATGCCCGTATAGGCAATAACGTTAGGATAGAAGGCGGGAGCCATCTTGCCAATGGCGACCATGAACTTTATACTGTGAAAGATGGCATTGTTGTAATAAAGAAAGGGGCCGTTGTGCCGGACGGGTTTACTATTTAATTATGGTGTTTTCTTGTTGTGCATTTCAAAATGCCGCAAGGTTGTCAACCTTTTAACAGCTAATCTTTGATTTAAAAACTCTATCTGGAAGGTTGACAACCTTTAACCCAGAGCGACATTTTGAAATACACCCTTTTACTGTTGTGCATTTAATTGTATTTTTACGATGGTGTAAATTTTACACAACTATTTTTTTAAACGATTGCTATGTCATCAAAACTACTGCCTGGGCAGCCCCTCACTTTTGGGCAAATTGTAAATATGAGTTTTGGTTTTTTTGGAATCCAATTTGGGTTTGCGCTGCAAAATGCTAACGTATCCCGCATCTTTCAAACACTCGGCGCAGATATAGATAACATAGGATTTCTTTGGATAGCTGCTCCCATCACTGGTTTGCTGGTTCAGCCCATTATTGGTTACCTGAGTGACAGAACGTGGCACCCAAGATGGGGACGCAGGCGGCCATTCTTTTTTGTGGGTGCTGTGCTTTCTGCCTTTGCACTTTTTTTAATGCCACAGTCAACGGTGCTTTGGATGGCCGCATCATTATTATGGGTGTTAGATGCTTCCATAAATATTTCCATGGAACCTTTCCGCGCTTTCGTCGGTGATAAATTACCTGCGGCGCAAAGAACAACAGGATTTGCAACGCAGACTTTTTTTATCGGCCTCGGAGCTGTTATCGCTTCGCTGCTGCCTTATATTTTTACAAATGTTTTTGGAATAAGCAATACGGCGGCACCGGGTGTTGTAGGCGATTCAGTAAAATATTCTTTCTACATAGGAGCAGTTGTTTTTCTTTCCGCCGTACTATGGA
>JALYYM010000376.1 GCA_030946565.1 Bacteroidota bacterium
ATTTGCGCAAGCAGGTACATAAATGGAAGGTCTCTCTGGTCTTTAATTATCCGAAGCGAGAATTTATCATACAAGCTTAAATTTTTTTTAGGAATGTAAAGAGGGTCTGTAAGAATTGAGAGAGGCTTCATGTCCAGGTGTTGGTTAGCCGTTAATTATTGTTGTTAAGGTAACCTCTTTTATTCAAGCGATCATATATTTAATTGATCAATAAGTAATAACATTTCATTCAGTATTTTTTATAAAAAAATAATAAATGATAGATGGAGAGACGCTTAAATATGACCGCCTGGGCTTGCCTTCGAGATTAGGCTATGAAATATAATAGGAAGGAATATCTTTTTATTGATAATCCACTTTATCGAGCGGAAGACGGGACTCGAACCCGCTACCTACAGCTTGGGAAGCTGTCGCTCTACCAGGTGAGCTACTTCCGCTTTTTGTATGGCCAATTTACGAAAATCCACGCTCTAATTTTTTTCAAATTTTGTGACATAATTCAGGTTGGCATCTTTAATCTCCACCAAATATATTCCGCTTTTAAAACTTGTAACATTCAATGGTATTAATGTTCCATTACAATTAATTTTTTTAATTAGTAACCCGCCATTTGAATCAAAGACCCTGATAGTTGCGTTTTTTAGTTCATGGCTTGAGATTACGGACACTATATTCCGGGATGGGTTTGGTGAAATAATTACTTTAATATTTTCCTTGTCGGCGGCAGTGGTTATTTTAATAATACCCGATAGCGGTACGTTATTAGTTTTATCAACCTGCTTTATGCGATAATAATTCACTTTACTTACCGGTGAAATATCGAGGTAAGTATAACGGGACCGACTAGACGAGGAAGGAGTATTTACTTTTGCAAGGAAGGAAAAATCCGTGCCATTGGTACTCTTTTCAACTTCGAAATACCGTGCATCCGCTTCGCCAGGTATCACCCAGGTCAATTGATTCCCTTCTTTCATGATAACCCCGTTGAAAGAAATAAAAGAAACGGGAAGGACATTTGACTGGTTGAGTTTATGAACAAACATTTCCGTTTGTGCAACAGGGGTAAGAATATAAGTTCCCGCTCCGGGATCAAAATCCGTTGGTCCCTGGAAGTAACCTGCAGTATAAATATTTTCCAGGCCATCTACATATATTGTATTGCATGCATTAATATCAGACCCAAAATGCACACGCCAAATCGAATCACTCAGAATATTTAGTTTGGTTATCGAATGGCCATCTATAGCTTGTCCCCCAATATATATTTTGGCATGACTATCCAGCGCAATACAGTAGGATCTATCAGCTAACGTTCGGGCCCAAACAAAATTTCCGTCAGCATCCAGCCTGGAAACAAAGCCTGTTTCTTGCGAACTATACAAATTGTATACGGCCCGGCCCGGATCAAAATCTGTAGTGCCCTGGAAACTTCCTGTTGTATAAATTCCGCCTGAGCCATCTACTGCAATAGACCGGGGAAATACATTTGCATAAGCTCCTTTAAAAGCATCGGCCCAAAGAAAATTTCCCAACGGATCCAATTTTAAAATATAACCAACCCGGCCATTATTGGACGAGAGATTGTAAACAGCTACCAGATCCGGATCAAAATCTACCGTACCCGAAAAATGACCGGTGCTTATTACGTTGCCATTTGCATCTGTTTTAAGTGAAGTGGGCGTTATAGATGCAAGCGAGGCACCTACCTGTTTTACCCATAAGAAATTTCCCTGCGGATCAAGCTTTAAAATAAAGTTATCAGCATTGGACAGGGAAGTTAAATATGCGGTGCCAGGACCTGGATCAAAATCTGCGGTATTCCAAAATACTCCTGCTATATAAATATTATCGGCGGCATCAATTGCAATTGAATTGCTTCCGTCTGAATTATCGCCACCAACCTGCTTCACCCATATAAAATCTCCATCCTTGCTTAACTTTAAGATAAATGCGTCAGGAAAATAACCCGGAGCCGTTAATGAATATACACTTGCCCCAGGATCAAAATCTACCGTCCCGGCAAACCCTCCTGTAATAAATAAATCTCCGGCTGCGTCAAAGGCTATTGAACTGGCGATATCATCTCCGGTAGAAGAGCCGATTTGCTTTACCCACACCAGGTTACCTGCCACATCCAGTTTCATGATAAAAATATCAGCACCTCCGGAAGAGGTTAAATTATAAACACCAGGTCCGGGGTCAAAATCATTTGTGCCATCAAATACGCCAGCCACATATACGTTCCCGGCCGCGTCAGCTAAAAGGCTTCTTGGTTCTCCCAAAATAAATCCGGCAGGGCCAAACTGTTTTGCCCATTCGTTATTGGGTAACTGTGCAGAAGCATGTACACAAAAAATTAAGAAAGCAATAAGTGTAATGATCTTGCGGAAGGTTAGCGATTTCATATTTGTAATTTACAGTTAGCGTTGTTTGTCAGGGCCTATACAATTCCTGGTATTGTAACCAAGGGTGATTTTGGACTGTAATAATAGATTTTTTACTGGATCAATCAAAGAAACAATTTAATTAAAAGTTAATACTGATAATATTATGGAGGTTAGGGGAATTCGTTTACCTGCCTGGTAAAATTTATTCGGCGTTGCCGCTTCTAATAAGGAAAGAAAGAAATCTGGTATTATGAAAATCGAAACGGCAAAAATATTCCTGCTGCGCAAAAAAAGCTCTTGATAAATCTAAAGAGAGGCTGAGAAATGTTTGAAGAAAAAAAGAATGGAGTTATTTAAAACTCCAATGTACAGGAAAGGTAATCTAGTATTAACGATTGGAGAAAATCCTATGGCTTAACGTCCACGCTTAGCTGGTTTACTTTTAAGCTTTCTTATTTTTACAACAAACCCATACTCTGCATCCAACTTTTACAAAGTTC
>JALYYM010000377.1 GCA_030946565.1 Bacteroidota bacterium
GGTTTCATGCTTTGTAGATTTTAATTGTGCAGCGTTTTAATTATAAATAAATGAAAATTGCATTAGTTCTTATTTCTGCAGAATGCGTTTGCGAACCTCCGCCTGCAATTGCAGGCCATCTTTATCTGCCGCGGTTTTAAGTTGAGTAAATTCAGCAGCCCATGGAGACGTTAGGTATCGAAGCTTCGGCTTTTCATCTTGTATACATTGTAAAATTACATCAGCTACCTGCTCAGGAGTTTGAAACACTTTAGCTCTTAATTCCGGATCAGAAAAGGTTTTCCGGTATTCCATATAATCATTCATTAGGGGAGAATATGCATCGTCTTTGATACCGCCGGTCTCTTCAATGTATTTCATTACATTATTCCCAAATTCAGTAGTAACTCCACCGGGCTCAACCAATGAAATATTTATGCCAAAATAAGGCTGCATGTATATTGCAATACTTTCTGTGAAGCCTTCCAAGGCAAATTTTGCAGCACAATAAATTTCGTTTAAGGGTTGGCCAACAAGCCCGCCTACTGAAGAGATGTTAACTATGTGCCCGCTATTTTGCTTCCGCATTTGTGGCAATACTGCTTTTATACATCTTACGGCTCCCATAAAATTTACATCCATCACATCCTCTATCTCTTTCATTGTGGCCTGCTCAGCAGTGCGCAAGAATCCTGCACCGGCATTATTTACAAGCACATCCAACCTGCCTTCTTTTTCGATAATATTTTTCACACATTCACGTATGCTTTCTTCTACCTGCACATCAAGCTGCACAATATTTATTGACAGGCCATTTGTATCGGCTTCTTTCTGCAATAATTCTTTTTTTCCAGTATCCCGCATGGAAGCATACACCGTATAGTTATTTTTTGCTAATAATATAACCGTATGTAATCCTATGCCGGTGGAAGTGCCGGTGATGAGCGCAACTTTATTCATAATGAAAAAGTTTTTGAGAAAAAAATACCGGAGAAATTTTGTGTAATCAACTATGCTTCTTCTTCCTGAAAATTAGTATCTGTTTCGTCATCTTCTGCTTTAGTTGTTTCTGCAGGACTAACATTCTTTATAGATAGTTGGAATTTAGTATTCAGGCTTACTTCATAATTATTTTCCTGTAGAATCTGCTTGGCTCCATCATCTTCAAGCACCACAGAAGCGAGGTGCATCGCAAGCGTAGATCCGCTTATCACATTGCCAACTTTACCATCAGTAAATTCGATAGTGAATTTATACCCTGCTTTACGGCCCGTGCCGGCACGTTCAAAATCCACGCGGTTTAGATCCAGCACCTGGTCCTCGGTTGCTGACTTTTTCATCAAAATTTTAATAATGGGTAAATATTTTTTCCAAATGTGATTGTACATGAAAGGTTTCTATTTTTAAATTTTTCTTTTTGAAGAAGTGGGCCGGGAAAAAAATATCCGGTAAATTAGTGTAATATAGTCTAACCTCCGGTCGATAAAATTAGTGCAAATATTTTTGACCGAAGTAAATTTATTGATTGACACGCCAATACAAAAGAATGGAAAACAAATAATAATGGCCTATTCTTGCATTAAAGCAAAGAATATATTAAAATTACAAATCAGAAAAAATTGGTTAGTATGATTTAATTTTACCTGGCAAAAAATCAAAATCACCAGGAACAAAAACAAATTCACCGGATATTTTTTGTCAATTTTGCATACTGCACGAGAGCTTACTTTTTAAAAAAATGGGTTGTTTCATGCAAAAAAATCTATACCTTATTAAAACATGCTTCACTAAAATGTAGCGTAACCTCAAAGCTGAAACGAAGTTTAATCTATTAATATTAAGTATTAACATTCTTAACAGCATCCATATATAAATTAATGATACATCTACATTAAGTATTCATTAAATTTGTCGTGGTTAACAACTTTCTAATTGAATGCCATTTGAATTAAAAATTCCTGAATCTCTTTCAAGGTTACTACGCATTCCGGTAAGCTCGCCTAAAAGGCAACAATTAAAAGTTCTGAAACGGTTGCTTCGTAAATCAAGATTTACTGAATTTGGCCAACAGTTTCTTTTCGATAAGATTCTTATGAGCAGGCATCAGGGTAAAACCTTTCAAAAAATTGTGCCTACTTATAATTACAGTAAAATTTTTAATGAGTGGTGGCATCGTGCGCTTGATGGCAAGCCTGATGTTTGCTGGCCGGGGGTTATAAAGTTTTTTGCCCTCAGCAGCGGCACCAGCGACTCTTCCAGTAAATATATTCCCATCACAAAAGAATTAATCCGGGCCAATACAATCACGAGTATACGACAACTACTGAGCCTGGCGTCTTATACTAAAGTGCCCAAATCATCTGTAGGTAAGGGCTGGCTTATGCTTGGCGGCAGCACTCATTTGCAAAAGACTGCTACTTATTATGCCGGTGACCTTAGTGGCATACAAGCTAAAAATATTCCATTTTGGTTCCAGGGAATGTATAAGCCCGGAAAAAAGATTGCTAAGCAAAGAGACTGGACAAAAAAATTGGATGAAATAGTGGAGAGAGCTCCGGAGTGGGATATTGCTTTTTTAGTTGGTGTTCCGGCGTGGGTTCAGTTGTGTATGGAAAAAGTAATTGAACGGTATGACCTGGAAAATATTCATGAAATATGGCCCAACCTGGCTTTTTATGTACATGGCGGTGTAGCGCTTGAGCCTTATAAAAAAGGATTTAAGAAACTACTCGGCAAACCAATTACTTACATCGAAACCTACCTGGCAAGCGAGGGATTTCTTGCTTATCAAAACAGGCAGGATGCAAAGGGCATGCGGCTGGCTATCAATAGTAATATCTTTTTTGAGTTTGTCCCTTTCGACTATAAAAACTTTGACAGCGAAGGAAACATGGTCGAAAATCCGGAGGTATTAATGATTCACGAAGTGGAATTAAATAAAAACTATGCCCTGCTAATAAGTACAAATGCAGGCACATGGCGCTATCTTATTGGCGACACTATTCAATTTGTGGACCTTGAAAAATGTGAGATCATAATAACAGGGCGTACCAAACATTTTCTTAGCCTGGTGGGAGAACATTTGAGCGTTGACAACATGAACAAGGCTATTAATATGGTGAGCGAAGAACTCAATATTTCCATTGGAGAGTTTACCGTCGCTGGAGTTCCTTACGGTAGCTTTTTCGCTCATCATTGGTTTATTTCTACCAACGATAAGGTGAACTCAGAGACCTTGAAAATAATGATTGACGAAAAGCTGAAAGAGCTAAACGATGATTATGAGGTAGAAAGAAAGCATGCACTAAAAGAGATTATTGTTGATGTATTGAGTGAGGATATTTTTATGAACTTCATGAAATCTAAAGGAAAGGTAGGAGGGCAACATAAATTTCCGCGTGTATTAAAAGGGAAAATGCTGGAAGACTGGCAAAAGTTTTTGAAAGGCGCCACCGTCTGATTTAACTCTGTATAATGCTAACTTTTTTTAAATTGCAATTTTAAATCACCTCTTATTCACTTATATTATTTCCCTGAAAGATGGCAGATGTTATTGAAGCAATACTCAAAGGATTTGCATTGGGCTTGTTGCTGGTAATTTCTGTTGGCCCGGTCATTTTTACAATCATAAAGCACAGTATTAATAATGGAAAAGAAGGTGGCTTTAGCTTTATTGTTGGTGTGTGGATCAGTGATTTCCTGTTAACAGTGCTTAGTAATGTTTTTTCAGAACTGGTAACACAGTTGCTTGACTTTAAAAAACCAATTGGAGTAGCAGGCAGCTTTTTTTTAATAGGCATGGGCGTTTATTATTTATTCTTTAAAAAAGTTCATCTTCATCCGGAAGATATTTCCCTTCCCCCGCTACGTGCAAGTGATCATGCTAAAATAGCGTTACAAGGGTTTTTATTAAATACGCTTAATCCTGCTGTGATGGCCTTTTGGCTCACGGCGGCCACAGCAATCGCTGTTACACATACAGTAAGAGAACGCATCATTATTTTCGCCACTGCTCTTTTATTAAATATGTCTGCCGATGTGGTGAAGGTTACACTAGCAGGTAAGCTTCGCTCAAAGCTCACGGTAAAAAATATCAGGCTTATTAATAAAGTATCCGGATTTATCTTACTTGCTTTCGGGACCATTTTGCTCGTTGGTGTTTTATTCTTCGTAAAAAAACATCCATAATGAAGTATTCATTTATTCTTTCATTGGCTATTATTTTGCTGGCTTCTGTAGCATGCGAAGCGCAATCCGATATTCTTATCCTGAAAAAAAATCTTAGAACAATCAAGACTTTTTTCCCCGGCACTGAAATAAGTGTGTCAACTACTGACGGCTATTATAACGGAAGAGTCACTTCTATTAACCGTGATTCGGTTTTCATTATTCAATATGATA
>JALYYM010000391.1 GCA_030946565.1 Bacteroidota bacterium
TTGGAATTTTAAGCTGAAGCCGATCTTCCTCCAAAAGAATATCAATCCGGTTTTGTTTGGCTAAGTATAATAAGTCAATAACTTTATTACCCATATAAATTTTATCTAGTATTGCTGTTTCAAATTATATTGTCATCAATTCATACTCTGTTGAATCTTGTTCTAGTGAATTAGTATTTAACTGTATTTCCAAATATTTACTTAACTCACTAATAGTTGAAAATTGAAAGATATCTTTTATAAGAAGTATATCAATTTCCAATTCCTTATGAATAGCTGTTAAAAGTTTCATAGCTAAGATGGAATGTCCACCCAATTCAAAGAAGTTATCATTTACACCTATTCTTTCTATGCCTAAGAGTTCCTGCCAAATACGAGCTATCCTGATTTCCAGGTCTGTTTGAGGAGCTACATATTCTTTATTTAATAATTCGCTCATATCCGGGTCTGCCAAAGCTTTCTTGTCTATCTTTCCATTGGGAGTTAAGGGTAAACTATCTAACTGTACCCAGATCACCGGGATCATATATGAAGGTAGCTTACCTTGCAAATATGAATTAATTGCCTCTTTATCTAAATCGCCCCTGGGCACTATATAACCTACCAGTCTTTTGTTACCCAACTTATCCTCTTTTGCGAGAACTACAGCTTGCCTTACTAAATTATTCTGTAGCAGTAAGGTTTCTATCTCTCCCAATTCGATTCTAAAGCCGCGTATCTTCACCTGGTCATCTATCCGTCCTAAACACTCGATATTGCCATCAGATGACCATCTGCCAAGATCCCCCGTTTTATAAATTTTCGATTCTTGTTCAGTGCTATATGGGTTTTTTATAAATTTTTCAAAGGTTAATTCCTCCCGATTCAGATACCCTCGTGCCAGGCCTGCGCCTCCTATACATATTTCACCAATAACGCCAACAGGAACCAATTGGGTTTCCGGATTTACTATTTGAATGCGTGTATTAGCTATCGGTTGGCCAATTAGTACTTTTTCCCCCTTTTCTAACTTCTTAAACGCTGACCAGATCGTCGTTTCGGTAGGACCATATAAATTATATACATTACCTAAACCAGTTAGTTGCTCCTTAATGTCGTCTTTAATCGCTTCACCGCCAATTAAAATTTTTATACCTTCTCTGTTTTCCCATTCTGAATCTAATAACATTTGCCAGGTTGATGGAGTTGCCTGTACGTGGGTTGGAAGGTAATAAGATAAGGCAGCCGACAATTTAAAGCCATTCATCGCAGTCTCGCGGGGAGCGATGACTAATTTCCCCCCGTTTATCAAAGGCATGTATAATTCTAAATAACTTATATCGAAACTGTAAGTAGTAACTGATAAAAAAACTGAGTTATTTTTAAAGTCAACTTTATCGGAAATACTTTTTAATAGATTTACCACACTTCTGTGTTCTATCATCACTCCTTTGGGCTTACCGGTTGATCCTGATGTATAGATGACGTATGCTAATTGCGTTGATAAAATATTTGGCTTCAAGTTCTCTTCAGATTCAGGGTCTACAGCCAAAAAAACTTCACTAATTTCTATAATAACCAGATCTTTTTCAATTTGCAGCTTGCTCCGGGTTGCTTTAGTACTCAACACAATAGTTGCACCTGTATCTTCCAGCATATAGCGGATTCTATCTTCCGGATATTCGGGATCTAGAGGAATATAAGCGCCGCCTGCTTTCAATATTCCTAATATTCCTGCAACCATCTCTATACCACGCTCAACACATATTGGAACAAGAGTTTCCTTTTGAACCCCCAGATTTATCAAGTAGTTAGCCACCCTATTGGCAAGCTTATTTAATTCTTTGTAAGAAACTTCCGTTTTTTCAAATACAATTGCAACGTTATCAGGAGTAACTGCTACCTGCTCTTCAAATAAATCCACTATGCTTTTGTTAAGAGAATAGGCAACATTCGTATTATTAAAATCCTTTAATAGCTGCACTTCCTCCCGCCTTGTTATCATTGGTAATGCGCCTATCTTTTGTAAAGGTTCTTTTATAATCGAAGCTAACAGATTTTTAAAATGAACAATGATTCGTTCAATTGTTTGTTCCTGGAAAAGGTCTGTTGAATATTCTACTGCGCCTTCCAAACCGTGATTTGTTTCTGTTAAAGCTAACGTCATATCAAACTTAGATATTTGATGCTCATATTGTACCAGAGAAAGTTGTATTTCCCCCAGCCTCATTTCGATCACTTCAGGTGTATTTTGCAGTATAAACATTACCTGGAAAAGTGGGCTTCTGCCTCTATCTCTTACTTTTACCACCGATTCAACAACTTTTTCGAAGGGAACATCCTGGTGCTCGTAAGCCTCCAGTGTGGTGGTTCGTACCTGTTTTAGTAGTGAAAGAAAAGAATCTCCGCTATCAACTGTGCTTCTTAAAACAACAACATTAAGAAAAGAGCCTATTAACTCCTCAATGTTTTGATGATGCCGTCCGGCGGTCGCGCTTCCCACACTAATATCTTCCTGCCCGCTATACCGATGAAGCAATACATTGAACGCGGTCAATAAAGTCATGAAAAGGGTTGCATCGTATTGCTGGCAAATTATTTTTATTTGATCTAAAATTTCCTTATCAATAGCAAAATGCATTATTGCTCCCTTAGAACTCTGTATCGCAGGCCTTTTGTAATCTATGGGAAACTCTAAGTATGGCGTTCCCTCTAACTTCTTTTTCCAGTATGCCATTTTCTTTTCCAATACATCTCCTTTGAGATAATTTCTCTGCCAGATGGCGTAATCAGCGTATTGCAATTCTAACGGAAGGAGTGTTGCGGTCCGTTTTTCTATATACGAGTTGTAAAATTCGACCACTTCACGAACAAGTATTGAGGTTGACCATCCGTCTGATGCAATATGGTGCATAGTTGCTACCAGTAAATGTTCATCTTCTGTCAGTTTAACCAAATGTACCCGCAACATGTCATCCTGCGAAAGGTCAAATGGCTTTCCGATCAATTGTTTTATATATTGTCTTATTGCTTCGTGATCTTTCTTGTATTCTGATTTATCGGCTAATAGCAAATGGTTTCCATC
>JALYYM010000400.1 GCA_030946565.1 Bacteroidota bacterium
GTCTTTATCAATCGGGGTATAGAGAAAGTTTGATTGAAACGCTATGGCGTTAAACGGGAAAAGTTTTTCAAGCTCTTTTTTAAAATCCTTTGGATTTATCTTTCTGAAAGTAACGCCGATTGGATGAGTTGCTTTTCTCTTTCGGCGACATAAAGGTTTTCAAATTTTAAGTCTGTCTCAATGCTGGAAAAGTATTTGCCGATAATATCAAATCGATTTTCTAAAAATTGATGATTGTAGTATAGATGATGCACAGGCTCCATGAAGAAGGGCGGGTTGTTGTGATGGAGGCTGAAGCGATAGCTGTTCCACGTACTGCCATTCATTGGCCCGATCAAAAAAAAGGCGCCGGTTTTTTTTGCTTCTGCAGAAATGTGCTGCAACAACGCTCCGGCTATTTGACGGTTATTCACCGCTTCGAAATTTCCAACACAAGCTGCTTTTTTGCCATGATATTTTAACTGTTGATTGTTATATAATGCACCGCGGCCTTTTATTTTTCCGCCCTCAGTTATTATAAAGCAGGCTTCTAAATATTCATTGCTTACGGGCTCAGGCACGCCAATGCCGTAGGGACTATCATTATATATTTCTGATGGGAAATTTTCGAACAGATAAAAATTTTCATCTCCCGGCTGTGTGCTTATAATATTAAACATGTAATAGAATTAAGGCCATAACTACGCAAATCGGAATGGTAATATTATCAACGCCTTTTGTACTGAGCGCTTCAGTTGCTGTAGCGCAGGCGGCAATTATCAGCGCAATTAAAAATACATGAGCAGGTTTAAAAATCTCTTCTGAAAAAAAATAATGTAATGCCATTGTAAGCATGACAGAACAAATAAAAAATGCTATTGAACCGGTGATTGTTTTGGCGCCGTTTTTAAGTTGAAATCTGCCGTAAGGCCAACGCCTGCCAACTAATGCAGCAACCGGGTCGCACAGAGCCATCGTTAAAACAGGGAGGTAAAAAAACAAAAGATTGTTATGAAAATATTTGTAAACAAGGAAGCAGGTATATACGGCAATGGGATAAAGAAGGGAGCCATAGGAAGGCCTTGCAATAGCATTTATGGAAGGAAGAAGATGTAAGCGCAAACTTAATACAAGGCTAAGCCCGAAGCAGGCACATAATACGAAGACCACCCAACCGCTTTGAAGCATAAGAGGAAAAAGCATCGTAATTAAACCGGTGCCAACATGCACTATTTTTCTTGTATTCTCAGCCCTAAGGCGAAATTTGTGATAAAGGGTTTCTGCAATAAAAAAAAGTAAGATAAATAAACCAGCCAGTAAAATGGCGTTTAGTATTTCTTTAGCCATTTACTTTATCAATAATAAATTCGTTATAAAAAAATCCTTTATCCATGCTGGTTAGTATCCGTGATTCATTTTCAAGGTAGGTAACTTTTGCAGGAAAAATACTGGAAATTCTTCTCGGCACCATTAGGTTCCAGTAAGCTATTTTCCCGTTATTTTCTGTGCCTTTCACTAAAGCTGCGGCTGTTTGCGTAAAAGTATTTCTATCCATATATTCGAAAATATTTGAAAGATTCATGGCTGCAAATTTTCCGTAATGATCAATGGCCTCTTGCGCATAACCTTTGGTAATGATGAGTGAATCTATATTGCGTTTTATCAAACCAAAATTTTCTTCGCGTAAATAATGCGGAAGCAGGTTTCCATAATTTCCGGTAAGGCAAAAGCGAAGTATGTAGTTTTCAAAAGCATTGGTTGAACGCAGTTGTATTGCTGCTTTGTTGTAAATATTTTGTGAAACTGAAACGGCTACTTCCTTCATAAACGCCGGATCACGGCCCAGCCTGCCCATTACAAACCTGCTAAAAAAAACCTTAAACAAAAGCTTCCACCGCCAGGTGTTCCATTTTTTGTCATAGAATATTTCCTGTTCTTTTTTTGTTTTGGTAAGAAATAATTTTGCGGTGGTTTTTTGTGAATGTATTAGCGGTAAAATTTTTTGGCTGAATAAAGAAAAGTATTTTTCAAACTTTCCTGAATAAATAATTCCTTCAACGATAAGCCTGGTATTTTTATTCCAAAAAAGTATCGCTTCATTACTCATATCACTTTTAATTTGATGGAATATTTCCATTCTTTTTTCACAATCACTAAACCCTAAAAATTGCAACACTTCACTACGGTTCAATTTTTTTATTGCCGCTTTTTTAAGTTCACATAGAAACAATTGAATCTTGTTGATGTCTGTTGCAACAACTATTGCCGGGTTTGTAGTAAGCAATGAAAAACTATTATCTCCTGCAGAAGCTATTGAAAGAATTTTGCTTCCGGGTGAAGGCGGTAATCCCTCAAGCAAAATATCTGCATCTTCCCAGCAATTAGCATATCGTAAAAGATTAAAATTTACTTTTTCTGTAAGAGCGGCTGGCTGCATGGCTAAAGTATTGTAATGATTCCCGTACTTCCATCCATTTGTATTTCATCGCCGGTCTTCAAAGTTTTTAATAGCCCTGAAACACCCACTATACAAGGCTTTCCCATTTCGCGTGAAACTATCGCCGAATGGCTAAGCACACTTCCACGTTCCGTGATAATTGCTGAGGCGCCTGCAAAAAGTGTAACCCATCCGGGATCGGTACTTGAGGTAACCAGTATATCGCCATTGAGTGCAACGGCATCTGAAGCATCTAAAATTATTTTTACTTTCCCCCTTATTATGCCGGGGCAACAGCCGATGCCTTTCAGGTTTCCGCTCGTTTTTTCTATCCGGCTAAGATTATATAAATCGTTTGCATAATACACGGCGCCGTTCGTGGCAAACCGCTCCGAAGGAGTTTGATCTTTATAACTTTCAAATTCTTTTTTGCGAAGCGCTGTCAGTGCCTTTATGTTTTGCGTAACCGAAGTGCCTTCTATAAAGGAAAAAATTTCTTCTTTGGTTAAATAAAAGACGTCTCTTTCATCTTCAAGAATTCCGTCAGAATAAAATCTTTTACCAATGGCAGAAAACATTTCGCGAACCATACCGAAAGCTCTTGTACGTTCATAGCGAAGGTTCTCGCGTGCACTTACGAGCTCACGTGCATTTTTAAGCGAGCGCTTTAATTTCCATTTTTTATACCACTTATTTTTTAAAGATTTTTCTAATTCCTTTTCTGCATTTTTACGAATGAGTTCTTCGGTTTTCCCTGAAGTTATTTCAGCGGTGAGACCGGTTTCCACATAAGATTTTAAGACTTTAATAAATTTTGCCGGCGATTGCTTATAAGAAATTGTTTCCAGCTTAAGCTCGCCGATGCAACGTTCGCCGAAGTCATTAATGTAGTTATCAATTTCTTTTTTTAATAAAATATATTCTTCGCCATTACCTGCAGAAAGTTCATTCCAAATAGTTGTTTCATTTTCCGTAAGAAATAATGCCTTCAATTTTTTGTCTTCTGAAATTA
>JALYYM010000434.1 GCA_030946565.1 Bacteroidota bacterium
GCTGGTTTTGGAAACCAATACCAGTCTCAGACGCAGGTAATAATTTAAAAAGCGTTTTGTTGGTTTGAGCAGAAATATTTGAGATTAAAAATAACGATAAAATTGAAAATTGAAAACGAAGCAATCGCAAACGAACAAGCATTAGTGTACTGAATTTTTTATATTGCAAGGTACTTTTTTTTAATTTTTTAAGTTGATTGAAATCGGCATTAACATTACTTAAACAATAAATTGAATCAGATTGAATATATTCAGCAACATTCTCTTAGCATTCAACAAACATAAAAATTTGAAAAGTTTGAGCAAAAGCAAAGCAACTTTCGCCTCATATTTTTTATAAAATTCAAAACCAGTATTTATTGCTAACGAATAACATTTTTTATGCGACTCTCTTTTTTAATCTTTTTTCTCACACTTCAATTAGCAACTTTTTCGCAAAGATTAAAGCCATTAAAAGTTGCCCTAGAAAACAGGGAAGAAGCCAGCCCGTTTACCCCGAGTCGATATGGTACAAAACTTTCTGCCGATTCAATGTTTACCGGAATACCGGATAATATTGTAAAGTACAGGGTGAAAGAGCTTGCCCTTGAGCCCGGCAATGAAAAGCTTTACATATTATATGGAATAACAAAACCGAACAAAAGGGTCGTGATATTCGACTCAAATTTTGATAAAGATTTTTCCAAAGAGAAAGGTTATTTATTTGATTACGATGTAAATTATAATAGGGAAAAAGAAAAGTTTATTGTTGATACTACATCAGCCGCAGAAATAAAATTACCGGGAGCGCCATCTATTTTTCTTAAGCCTGACATATTTAATTGCTGCAGAAGATATTTAGATCCGCAAGATTCAATATGGTACTTAGCTGTAGAACCTTACTATCACAGGGTGGGAAGCTTCGAAGTGAATAATACCCACTTTAAAATCGCGATGTCAGGAGATGCGTCGCCATATTACATACACCAGCAAGGTTTTTATGTAGCACCCGCTGAAAAAACTTTTGCAACTGAAAACGATAATAATCAACGCTATCAATTAAAGCAATCCATCTTTATCGGTAAACAGGAATTCTCAATAGATTCAATAAATACTTTTGGCGATACAGCATGGGTGCTTTATAAAGGATATAATGAAAAACCAGTAGGAATAAGGGAGGGTTTATTTGCTAAAAATATCCGGGCAACAACGCTGGAACAGGATGTATTTGATTTGCATCAATTAAAAGGATATGTATTATTTGATTTTTGGGGCACATGGTGCAACCCTTGTATTGCGATGATTCCCAAATTAAAATTGCTAAATGATAAATATAAATCGAAAGGGTTGCATGTAGTTAGTATCGCGAGTGATAATAAAAAAACTTTTAACAAACTTGTCAGAATGATCCAAGAAAAGCAAATGACCTGGACGCACATATACGACGACCAGGACAGCAGTAATAATATTTGTGATCAATATAAGGTCGAATGTTTCCCAACTTATATTTTAATGGATGAGGAAGGCAAAATAATTTTCAGGTCTTGTGGCGAAGAAGATTTTTCAAAACTTGAAAGCCTGGTAGCGGAAATGATAAGATAGAAGCGATTATTATTAACCTGTTTCTTGACTTATTGTTTCTATGATTTTTAAAGGTTCTGCAGAGCCCATATATTGGTAGCTTATGTTTTCTTTTGTATGGCTTAAAATTTTATCCAATACTTTAATAAATAAAAAACAAAAATGGAAGCAATTAATCTCCAACAAAAATTTAGCCTTTTCAACGATCAATGGAGTCCGAAAATAATTGGCGAATTAAACGGGCAGGAAATAAAACTAGCCAGGGTAAAAGGCGAATTTGTATGGCATGATCATAAAGATGAGGATGAACTTTTTTTTATTATTAAGGGAACATTGAAAATTGAATTTCGTGAAGAAACAGTTGTCTTACATGAAGGTGAAATGCTTATTGTTCCCAAAGGTGTTGAGCACCGGCCCATCGCAGACAAAGAAGTTTTATTAATGTTGTTTGAGCCAGCAAATATTAAACACACCGGCAATGTAAAGCATGAATTAACGGTTGAGAAATATGAAAAAATTTAGGCAACTATCTGGCAATGTCTTTAAATTGGAATGCCTTTATTAAAAAGTTCTGCCGCCTCGTCTTCCTCATCATCTGTCCGGCGCTTACCATGGGTGGTGGATTTCATATAACTGCTTTTTGAATATTTATTAAAGGGAGTAGCTTCAAATAAATCAAAATCGTCACCGAAATTATTTCTTTGATATTTTGTATTTGAAATAATATTAGGCTGCGGCTGCTGTATTCGAATCGTATGAAGATGACGATGTGAAGGCAACTGCACCCGCAAAAGCGGCGGAACAACAAATAATAAATGCACAGCCGGAAGCAATTGATCCAAACTGCCGCTTCGTTTTTTACACAGTTGGGTAGTGTATTGGCCGATGCGAAAGCAACCGAAAACCTGGTGCAATCACTTACAAAAAGGGATGAAGCTACCGGGCAAACCTACCTGCAAATACCTGTAGAGAATGAAGTTGTCGTTAAAAATGCATTTACTTTACTGGCAGGATTGTTTAAAGGGATTTCAGGAAAATAATGTGAGAACAAAACTTTTGGAAAATTCGAAACTTTACAAAAGTTTAAATTCAGTAAAATTCAAATCATAGTAACTATTGTTCAACAGTTGCCGTGCTTTATGCCTTTTACGTTTTGAAAAAAATTTTTCCTTAAAACAATCAGTATCAAAAATGTATAACAATAGATGTTGAATTTCAAACCGATTCACCGTCTCTTTTTCAGGTGAATACTGAGATTTGAATTTTACCCAAACTTTAAATATATAAATCACCTTCACTGACATGCATAAAATTATGGATAGTAAATTTGCCGGATGATGAAAATGAAAAATGCTGTTTTGCTTGTGTTGATTTTTATAGCAAGCAACTCTTGTAACAGCAGCAGTGAAACGCAGCCAAAGCAAGCGATAGAGTCAAATTCAAAAGAAGACTTGAGAAAATTAATAAAGCAGTACCCGGATTCTCTATTGCTAGTACAAAACTTAATTGAGAAATACAGGGAAGATGCTTCTTATGATTCTGCTATTGCACTCACTGATAATGAAATAAAAAAAGACAGTGGCAACGCTTACCTGTGGAATATGAAGGCGACTTTACATTTTGAAAATAATGACACTTCAGAGGCAATTAGCTCACTTGAACATGCAGTAAATATTTATCCATTGCCTGAATATTTGGTAGCCCTGGGAACTGTATATGCCGAAGTAAAAAATCCAAAAGCGCTTGCTATTGCGAACGGATTATTAAAAGCAAACCGCGTGAAGTGGGGCAAGGATGCGTTGTTTTTGAAAGGACTTTATTATAACTACGCCAACGATAAAAATAAAGCAATCAATTATTTTGACAGCAGTCTTAAAATGGATTTCACTTACATGTTTGCCTATCGTGAGAAGGCGATTGCTTTGTATGATCTTGGTAAATATGAAGCATCTTTGCTCACGCTAAAAAGAGCGGTAACCATTCAAAATAATTTTGATGAAGGCTATTATTGGATGGGCAAATGTTACGAAAAATTACATAAGCCTGATGATGCGATTCAAAGTTATCAGAATGCACTTTTGTATGATAAAAATTTTATTGAAGCAAGAGAGGCGCTGGAGAAATTAAAAAGTCAATAATCATTGGTCAATTTAAATCCTTAACTTAAATAGCAAAACATGCCCATAATCGCTCCCTCAATATTGACTGCAGATTTCTTACACCTCGATGATGCCTGTAAAATGCTGAATGAAAGTAAGTCAGATTGGTTTCACCTTGATGTAATGGACGGGCGGTTTGTGCCGAACATAAGTTTTGGCATGCACATTATAAAACAAATCCGCAAGGCAAGTACAAAATTTTTTGATGTGCATCTTATGATATTAGAACCGGATAAATATGCTTATGAATTTAAAGAAGCAGGTGCAGACCAGCTAACGGTACACCTGGAAGCTTGCCCGCATCTTCATAGAAATATTCAACAAATAAAAGCCCTGGGAATGAAGGCCGGTGTGGCTATTAATCCACATTCACCCGTAATGCTGCTCGAAGACATCATTACTGATATTGATCTGGTTAATCTTATGAGTGTAAATCCAGGCTTTGGAGCACAATCATTTATTCCACATTCCATTCAAAAGATTAAAGATTTAAAAGCTTTAATTATTGAGAAAAAATCTTCAGCGCTTATTGAAATAGATGGCGGTGTGTCGCTGGAAAATGCAAAAGAAATTTTAGCAGCCGGGGCGGATGTTCTTGTTACAGGTAATGCGGTTTTTAGTTCTGAAAATCCAACAGATACTATTGCAAAATTAAAAGAGATGTAGTATTATTTTTTACCAAAACGGATTTTGATTGGTATTAAAAATCCTGATTATTTCAATACTGTTCAATTCTTCATGAAAAGTATATAGTATAATGAATGGAAATTTGTTCAATATCTTACCACGAACGTTTTTATATTTAATCGTATAGCCTTTAGGTAATATTGTAATCTCATTAATATTATCTTCTACATCATCAGCAAATTTAAAACCGAGGTCTTTGGCTTTTAAATTATAATATTCAATTGCTTCAGAAATATCAAGCAAAGCTTTTGGAGTAATAGAGACAATGTAATTCATTCAGAACACTTAAACCGATGTTTTACATCAGCCCATTTTAGTAGATAATTCGGATCAGATGCTATAGCAGATAATTCAATGTCTATTGCCTTTTTTTGTTCTGGTGATAATTCTACATTTTTTTCTTCTAAGGGCTCAATTGCATCTTCCTTTATAAGGTGTTCAATAAGCGATGCTGCATATTCTTTTTTTATTCTTATGTGAAAAATTTCGGGCATTAGAATTATTTAGCACAAAAATAATCAATAGAGTTTTAAGTAGTAGAGATTTGTTGAATAAGCCATAAGTATTTGTTATCCACTGTGAAGGCTTTACATAAGGATTTTTTGGAAACAACTCCTATTCTTACTCACGTACAATATTTGGGCAAATAACTCTTAAAAGATATCCAAATTTAAAGCTTATCCTGTACCTGTTTCAGCACCGGCACCAATTGTTTTATCCAGTTTCTTTCGGTAGTATCCCAATCGTATTTTTTTGAAAGAACATCTTCCAT
>JALYYM010000436.1 GCA_030946565.1 Bacteroidota bacterium
TAATCGTTATAGAAAGATCCGGCCAGGCAGTTGGTGCTTCAGTAAGAAATTTTGGAATGCTATGGCCCATTGGCCAGCCCGATGGAAAGATGTATGACCGCGCCATTCGCAGCAGATATGTATGGAAAGAAATTGCGGAGGAAGCCGGCTTTTGGAAAGATGAATGTGGCAGCCTTCACCTTGCGTACCATCAAGATGAATGGCAGGTTTTGCAGGAGTTACATGAAGTTTTTATCAGCAACGGACGATCTGTAACTTTAAAAGATAAAACAGCCATCATTAAAAATTTTAATGGCGTAAATCCGGAAAATTTAATTGGTGGATTATTCAGTGAAACAGAAATGATCATTGATCCGCGGGAAGGAATTGCAATGTTGCCCTCTTATTTATCAGAAAAATACCACGTTCAATTTATCTGGAATAAAAATGTAAATGCGGTAGAAAAGCACAAAGTGTGGATAGGCGATGAATCAATGCAAGCCGACTTTATTTGCATTTGTTCCGGCGCTGATTTTGAAACATTATATCCCGCCAAGTTTGCTGAACTCAACATAACAAAATGCAAACTTCAAATGATGCGCTTTCTGAACAGCGATACAGATTTTAGAATCGGCACTTCATTATGTGGCGGCCTTTCTCTCGTTCATTATGAAAACTTCAAAGCCGCATCATCACTGGCGTTGCTGAAAGAGCGATACCAAAATGAATTGAGTGAATATTTGCAAATGGGCATTCATGTAATGGTTTCGCAAAACGGCAAGGGCGAATTAACCGTCGGTGATTCACATGAATATGGATTAACCTTTTCTCCTTTTGATGAAGCCTATATTAATGATCTTATTGTAAAATATCTCAACACATTTGCACTTACCGATCAATGGAATTTGATCCAGACATGGCATGGCATTTATCCAAAAATGCCTAATGGTAAAACAGATGTTTTCCTTGAAGCGGAAGAAGGCGTTTATATAATCAACGGGCTTGGAGGCGCCGGAATGACGTTGTCGTTTGGTTTTGCAGAAGAAATGGTGGAAGGGATTGTTTAGGATAAACCACGCAAGTACTTAGATTCTTTGAAGCGTTGAGCAATTTACCCACAAGGCCTATCGTGGCCTTTGGTGAATGCCACGCAACTCTTTCTGGTATATATCCTGCCATCCCAATTTAATTGCCCCCGACGCTACCTGCTTGATAAGAACATCGTCATTGTCCACACCTTTCTTTTTCGATACATTCTCTGTAATCTTTCAAAAGTTTCATGTAAGCGCAACTACCGCCGCACGCCTTAGAAATCTTATGATGTTAGAGCTGTAAAAATTTGGGTCTTTTACGACGGTTTTATAATCCCGGCTTTTCTCAAAGTGGTTTAACTGCTCTCAAAGAAATAAAGAGTTGTCACCTTTGTATATCGGCAGATCAATATTTTTGTAGCGGCTGCTCTCAATCCTTGAATCATGGGTATGGAAAATGCCACAAAGTTTTCGGCAAGTTCTTTTCAATTAAAATCTACCGGCACCAAAGTTTTTCGTAAGGGACGTGTCCGTTTACATTCGTCTTTTGCGAGTCGCATAGAAAGCTTAGAAAAGCTGGTGATTTATCATTATGATTGCACAACCGCTAATGCATAATTAATAAAAATTATGAGAAAAAATTTTCTTCTACTCCTGTTGCTTATTTATTCGTTGCAGGGTATTGCACAAAAACCATCGAAGGATATTTTAACCAAACGATGGGATGCTTACTGGATTGCGGCGCCAGGCGCTTCGCCAAAGGGTTATGGTGTATATCATTTTCGCAAAACATTTTCGCTGGTCAACAAACCGGATTCTTTTCTTGTAAATGTTTCGGCAGATAACCGTTATAAATTATATGTGAATGGAACAATGGTCTCTCTAGGCCCAGCCCGTGCTGACCTGTTTCACTGGAATTATGAAACCGTTGATATTGCGAAATATTTACAGGCAGGCGTTAACGTTATATCGGCTGTTGTTTGGAATTATGGAGCCTATACACCCGAACATCAAATATCTTTTCTTACCGGATTTATTTTACAGGGAAATAATAGTGAAGAAAAAATAATCAATACAAATACTTCATGGAAATGCGCCATAGACAGTAGCTACAGCCCACTGGTACCTGACCTGATTTATACTTATTATGTCGCAGGCCCTGGTGAAAATATTGATTACAGGAAGTCAATAGCTAACTGGCAAAGTATTCAATATAACGATAGCAGTTGGACGCAGGCAAAGCAAATTGTGAGCGGATTACCTAAAGGTGTTTTTCAAACAGACTTAAGCTGGATGCTGATACCACGAAGTATTCCGCAGGTAGCGTTAACAACAGAACGTTTGCAAAAAGTTCGCACTATCATTGGCATTAATTTACCATCATCCTTTCCATCTGCTGCAACTTCATTTACTGTGCCTGCCAATAGCAATGTAAAAATTCTTTTAGATAATGGTGTACTTACAAATGCTTATCCTGTTTTGCAATTCAACGAAGGTAAAGGCGCACACATTACTTTAGGGTATGCGGAAGCGTTATACATTGATGAAGGAAATAATAAAGACTGGAAAGCGCAGCATGCAAAAGGCAACCGCGATGAAGTAGAAGGCAAAAGATTTGTTGGTGTAAAAGATGAATTGATTGCTGATGGGAACGAACATACGTTCACTTCGCTCACCTGGAGAACCTACCGTTACATGCAGGTTGAGATAAAAACTGCAGATGAACCTTTACTCATTGACGACCTCTATGGAATTTTTACCGGTTACCCCTTTGAATTAAAAGCAAAGTTTACAGTGGATAATGATACGTTGGAAAAAATATTTGAAACCGGCTGGCGTACCGCAAGGCTGGATGCAATGGAGACGTACATGGATTGTCCCTACTACGAGCAATTGCAATATGTGGGCGATACCCGCATACAAGCAATGGTCTCTTTATACAATACCGGCGACGACCGGCTGATGCGCAATGCGATAACTCAAATTGATTACTCGAGAATGGCAGAAGGCATTACACTTAGCCGTTACCCAACAGCGAATGCACAGGAAATACCTACATTCTCATTATGGTGGATCGGCATACTCAATGATTACTACATGTACAGAGACGATCCTTCTTTTGTGCAACAATTCTTACCAGGAGAAAGACAGGTGCTACAATTTTTTAGCAAATACCAGCAGCCAGATGGAAGTTTAAAAAATGCTCCCTATTGGGAATTTACGGATTGGGCTGAAGGCAAAGGCTGGCAAAGCGGTATGCCACCTTTTGGCACAGACGGAAGTTCTGCCGCACTTGACCTGCAATTGCTTTGGGCTTATCAAATCGCCGCAAAGCTGGAAGATAGTTTGGGGCTGAAAGTATTTTCCAATGAATATAAAACGAGAGCGGCTACTCTCACGGAAACGATTAAACGAAAATATTGGGACAACACAAGACAACTATTTTCGGATACGAAAGAGAAAAATTATTTTTCACAACACACAAATACGCTTGCGATCTTAACCGGTGTTGTGAAAGGCGAGGCCGCAAAGCAACTGGCACAAAAATTAATCACAGATACTTCGTTAACGCAGGCAACAATTTATTTTCAATACTATGTAAACCAAGCATTGCGAAAAACCGGTTTTGGAGATTTGTATCTTGATCGTTTACAAATATGGAAAGACAATTTAGCGATGGGCCTTACCACGTGGGCAGAGATAAGTGATATCAATAATGCCCGCTCCGATTGCCATGCGTGGGGAGCCAGTCCCAACATCGAATTCTTCAGAACGGTATTGGGCATTGATACTGATGCACCGGGCTTTGCCAAAATAAAAATAGAACCGAACCTGGGCTCGCTTACAAAAGTATCGGGTGGAATGCCGCACCCAGGAGGAGAAATTAAAGTAAGTTATAGCCTCAGCAAAGATGGAAAATTAGATGCAATTATTTCTATACCAAAAGGCACTTCGGGTGAGTTTTTATGGCAAGGAAAGAAACATATCTTGCAAGCTGGGGAGATAAAATTTACCGGATTGTAATTTTTTCAAAAATATTTAGTTGAATGTTATCTATAAATATGAAACACGCGGTGCTAACTTTTAAAAGATGCTTTATATTTATCCTGTTTGTTGATTTGTTGATTTTAAATAATAATGATTAAGAATAGATAAGAATAACGTATAAGGTTAAACGCTAACACTATAGGACATGAGAAAAATTTATGCAGTACTTATTGTATTGCTTTTTGTAGAATTTACTTATAGCCAAAATAATCTTTACGACAGCCTTGAGCATCGGCTCGCATTAGAAAAAACAGATACCAGCAAGCTCGACCTGCTGGAGCAATTGACTGATTCAGCTTTTGGCTCAGATATAGCAAAGGCGCTGGTATATGCAAAGCAGGGCGTACAATTAGCCGATAAGATTGGCGACAAAAACTGGCAGCCAAAATTTTATGAGATGGAAGGAAGAATGCATGCAAACCTTTTGCAATTAGATTCAGCAATGCTCTTTTTTAATAAAGCATTAGCGGGATATAAAGCAGTTGATAATAAAAGAGGCCAGGCATCTACTTATTTTAAAATTGGCTGGGTCTATAAAAGGAAAGGAACGATTGATAAGGCCATGGAGGTTGATTTGCAGGCATCACATTTAATGGAGGCATTGGATGATAAGCAAGGTATGGCGGGCGCTTATGAAAGAGTGGCGGACGACCTTACGCGACAGGAGAGGCTTACAGAAGCGATGGATTATGCAAAAAAAGCAATTGTTATTTGTGAAAAAAATGATTTGGATGGCGAACTCATATACGCCCTCACTGCCGCCGGAGATGTAGCGATTGCCAGGGGAAATAATAAGGAGGCGCTTGACTACTTTAACCGTACGCTGGCACTTGCCCATGCACAAAAGCTTGACGAAATATCAATAACAGATTTTACCAACAACCGTGGCAATGCTTTAAAACGGTTGGGGCGTTACCGCGAAGCAATAGCGGATTATGAAACCTGTTTGGCTACAGCGAAAAAAGCAAATTATCCGCAGGCCGTAGCCGCCAGTATCGCCAACCTCGGTGAAGTAAACCTGCTGATGGGAAATTATAAAGAAGCATTGGGCTA
>JALYYM010000438.1 GCA_030946565.1 Bacteroidota bacterium
AAACAGTTTCACCAATTTTTTTCTTTACGATAGAAAACCAGGGATCGAAGAAAAGATAGAATTTTTCAACACGGCATTTAAACCATTTAGCGGTAATATAATGACCGAATTCATGAATAATTACCAAAATGGATAACGAGAAGATAAGATACCCTGCTTGCAGTCCGACGTGTTGCCAATTAATTGCTAGTAATGTCATAGTGTATAAACCCATTCCGCCTGCGAAGGACATTTTTTAATTTTTTCAAATATTTTTTCAATCTTTTTTTTGTCACATCAATCCAAAGGAGTGTTGAATTCCGCCACTTTGGGGGCCGGGGACTTTACATGTGCAACAACGAAGCGGCAAAATTACGAGCCTCCCCATCGCTTTCAAAATATTCTACGAGATTTGGCTTTTCTATATAATTTATTTTGTCCATGGTCTTCTCTACAACAGCCGTCATGTCAAGAAATCCAATGCGATTATTTAAAAATGCCCAGACAGCAATTTCATTTGCCGCATTGAGCACACAGGGAAGGTTGCCTCCTTTTTCCAGTGCATTAGTCGCCAAAACAAGATTCCTGAATGTTTTAACGTCGGGCTCTTCAAAATTTAATGTCGGGATTTTTCTAAAATTTGCCCGCGGGTTTTTATTGGGCACTCTATAAGGAAATGCCAGCGCATATTGTATAGGCAGTTTCATATCAGGAAGTCCCATTTGGGCTTTTATGCTTCCGTCTTCAAATTGCACCATACTATGCACAATGCTTTGCGGATGAATAACGACCTGGATCTGATCCGGTGATAAATTAAAAAGCCATTTAGCCTCGATCATTTCAAGCCCTTTGTTCATCAATGTTGCGGAATCAATGGTGATCTTTGCCCCCATTGCCCAGTTGGGATGTTGAAGTGCATGATCCCTTTTTACATTAACAAGAAAATTTGGTTTTTTGCCAAGGAAAGGACCTCCGCTCGCAGTTAAAATAATTTTTTCAATTTTATTTCTTGTCTCTCCCACAAGACATTGAAATATGGCGGAATGTTCGCTATCAACAGGTATGATAGGCGCCCTTTTTTCCAAAGCCTTTTGCATAACAATATCGCCTGCAACTACCAGAGTTTCCTTATTTGCCAAAGCGATTGCCTTACCTTTTTCAACCGCTTTTAAAGTTGGCAGCAAGCCCGCAAAGCCAACAATGGCCGCGATCATCATATCGTACGTGTCAAAATCCGCAACCTCTTCCAGGGCGTTTACCCCGGAAAAGACTTTAATATTTTTTGACGTTAGGGCAGATTTTACTTTTTCATATTTTTTTTCATCGCCGATCACAACTGCATTCGGCAAAAATTTTATTGCTTGTTGTATAAGAAGTTCGTCATTGTTTTGAGCTGTAAGTATTTCTACCTCAAACAGTTCAGGATTAGCCCCGATGACCTCTAAAGCTTGTGTGCCGATGGAACCGGTGGAACCAAAAATCGCTATCCTCTTTTTATTTTCTTCAGCCATAATAAACTCTATTATTTTAATTGGATGCGGGTAATTTGACCCAATTATGAGGTTGGCAATTTACTCTAATAATTTTTGTAACGCATCATTCACTTTGGCAAAATTGAAACGAGACGAAATTTTAGTCATCATATCAACTATTGCATCATTTTGCAAATTTCCAATTGAGCCGGCATGCGTATGATTGATCCGGAGATCGTAGTTATATTCATTGCCTGCTATATCTTCTGCAATTTTTTTGTAAGCGTCCCGCAAAGGAACACCTTGCAAAACCAGCTTGTTCATTTCTTCAACAGTAAACAAATATTTATATTTTTCATCTTTCAGAATGTCGCTTTTAACTTCGATATTTTCAATCATTAAACCGGCCATTGATAAGCAGGCATGCATATTTTCCAAAGCCGGTATTATGTGTTCTTTAAGCAATTGAAAATCTCTGTGGTAGCCCGAAGGCAGGTTTGCAGACATCAGCATGATCTCGTTGGGCAATGCCTGTATGCGGTTGCAATGCGCCCGAATCAGTTCAAAAACATCCGGATTTTTTTTATGCGGCATGATGCTGCTGCCGGTGGTAAGCTCATCAGGGAAAGAGATAAAGTCAAAATTTTGGTTAAGATATAAACAGGCATCCATACTAAGGCGACCAAGCGTTGCGGCAATATTTGCCATTGACTGCGCCACAACCCGTTCGGTTTTTCCACGGCCCATTTGTGCATACACTACGTTATAATTCAAGTCATCAAAGCCTAATAATTCCGTAGTAAGCTTTCTGTCTATTGGAAAGGATGATCCAAAGCCGGCAGCGGATCCCAGGGGGTTTTTATTTACAATTTCCCAGGCAGCATGAAGGGTGATCATATCATCTGCAAGGCTTTCAGCGTAAGCGCCAAACCAGAGTCCAAACGAAGAAGGCATGGCTAATTGAAGATGCGTATAGCCAGGCATCAGGTAATCTTTATACTTCTCACTTTGCTTTATAAGAAGGGTAAAAAAATCATTTATTGCTGTAACCAATTGTTCTATCTCATGACGCAGGTAAAGTTTTATGTCCAGCAGAACCTGGTCGTTGCGGGAACGGGCACTATGAATTTTTTTTCCGGTATCGCCAAACTTTTGAGTTAAAAGAAATTCCACCTGTGAATGCACATCTTCTACTCCGGGTTCTAAAACAAATTTTTCATCCAGTATATCTTTATAAATATCTTTCAACCCATTTTGCAGTACTTCATATTCGGCCTTTGTGAGCAGGTTTATTGCGGTAAGCATTTGAATGTGTGCCAGCGATCCCAGCACATCAAAGGGAGCCAGGTACATATCAAGCTCACGGTCTTTTCCCACGGTAAAAATTTCAACTTCTTTTAATGCCTGTGTATTTTTTTCCCAAAGCTTCATCGTGTCTTTTTCAATCTTTATTCGTAATGTTCAAATTTTTTAGTAACTCATAATATTTTGTGATGCCATCTTTTATTTCATCTAAAAAAATATATTCATCTGCCATGTGACTCCTGGCTGAATCTCCGGGACCGATCTTCAATGTTGGGAAGGGCATCAGCGCTTTATCTGAACAAGTTGGAGAGCCATACGATTCAAGGTTTAATTTGTTTCCAGCAATTACCAAAGGATGAGTTTTTTCTATAAATGACGGCTTCAACCTGGTGCTTCTCGGTTTTATTTCACTTTTAATATTTTGGGTTATTACCTCCTGTACTTCTTCAAATGAATACAATTCATTTACCCTTACATCCACTACAAAGCTGCATTCGGAAGGTACTATATTATGCGCTTTGTTCTGTGTGCAAATAGAAGTGACTGCGATGTGAACTTCACCAAGCAGATCAGAAACTTTTGGAAATTGAAAATTCTGTAACCATTGCACATCTTTCACCGCAATATATAGCGCGTTCACACCTTCGTTACGGGCAGCATGTCCTGCAATACCTTTTGCTACGCAGTCCAATACAAATAGCCCTTTTTCTGCCACCGCCATCTTCATAAGCGTAGGTTCACCAACGATGCCGCAATCAATTTTCGGAAGAAATGAAAGCAGGTACTCAATACCGTTATGCCCTGAAATTTCTTCCTCCGCAGTTGCGGCAAAAATCAAATTGAAGGGAAGTTTCTCAATAGAATAACAATGAGCAAATACGGATAGTAACGACACCAATGACCCGCCGGCATCATTAC
>JALYYM010000457.1 GCA_030946565.1 Bacteroidota bacterium
ATTGCCTGGAAGATGTATGATGGATTATTATTTTCGAAAACAAGCTAAAATTTACTTACAACAATCTTTCTTCCTCACAAATATTGCCTTAAACATTTTCCAAAAAAAACTTCCTATGGTATTAGCGACAGTCATAGCTTATAAGCTTTAGGGAAGCGCTTTTTTAAATTTTTCCTGGTAATCTTTTATTGTCTGCTTATCATTTTCTTCGTCTCCTAACTCTTTGCTTTTTTCTTCAAGCTCTGCGGTGAACATATTAAAATGTGTTTCAATTGCAGTTTTCTTTTCTTCATCCGAGTCCATTGACCTGCCCTCATATTGCGTGTTTAATTCGGCAATGTGCTCTTCAAGCTGCTGCTCAGCAAATTCTAAAAAAGTATGTTTGTTTACTTTGTCTTCCATAAATTTTATTTTAGGTGTTGCTAATATTATAAACGATAATAAAGTTACTTATAATGAAAACGATTAACAATCTTTCTGCTCACAATCTGATAATTCTGTTTCTATTTCTATTGTGCTGTGATGAATTTTATGGTGTAACAATTCATGCTTTAAATCCTGTACCAGTTTTATTTTTTCATTAAAATCAAGTGATTCTTTTAAAGAGATGTGTGCAGTGAGCGCATTTTCTGTAGTACTAAGCGCCCAGATGTGAATGTGATGCGCCTCTATAATATTCGGCTGTGTACTTATAATATCTTTAATTTCCTGCAAGTCTATATCAGGTGGTACTGCATCCATTGACAAACGAAAACTTTCAGTAAGTAACGACCAGGTTCCTGCAACAATTATAATCATTATAACAAGCCCGATAACAGGATCAACCCAATTCCAACCGGTGTAGGAAATAAGAATACCACCGGCAACAACACCTACAGATACCAACGCATCGCTAAGCATGTGCAGGTACGCACTTTTAATATTCAGGTCTTTTTTCCTGTTTTTAAAAAACAGTAATGCGGTAACTACATTTATTATTATGCCGGCAGAAGCGACCCATGCAATAATATCTCCCTTCACATTTGCCGGATTTATTAATCGCTGAATGGATTCAAAGCCCAATATACCTACCGCTACTAAAAGCAATACAGCGTTGAAAAGCGCAGCAAGCACCGTAGTTTTTTTATAGCCATAAGTGAACTTTTTTGTAGAACTTTTTTTTGCAAGCTTAAAAGCTACGAGCGATAAAATAAGGCTCGCCACATCACTAAGGTTATGACCTGCATCTGTAAGCAGCGACATTGAATTATTCATAATGCCTGCAACAACTTCTACTATAACAAACAATACATTAAGGCCAATGCCAATAATAAATGGCCTTGCATTGCCGCTTGTTGTAAGCGCAGGCATGTGTGCAGCATGGTTATGTGCATGGTTATGACTCACGCTAAAAAAAATTAAGATTGTTGCTCTTCTTCATTATAATCATATAGCAAATTTACAACAAGTGCTGTCCATCCCGTTTGGTGGCTTGCACCCAGTCCTTTTAAAGTATTGCCATGAAAATATTCATGAAAAAGAATAAGGTTTTTATTTTCTTCTCTTTTATAAAACCAATTATAGGGCCCAAAGACCATTCTATCACCCTGGTCATTTTTTTCAAAAATACTGAGAACTCTTCCCGTTATTTCATGAGCCACTTCTGAAAGTGTAATATAATTTCCCGTGCCACTGGGATACTCGATTTTAAATTTATCCCGGTAAAAATCACCATATATCTTTAATGCATTTATAAACATAAAATTTAGCGGCATCCATACAGGGCCACGCCAGTTGGAGTTTCCGCCAAACATACCCGAAGTAGAATCTCCCGGATCATATTGAATAGAATAAGACATACCATCATTGTCTATCTTATAAGGATTCTGTTCATAAAATTTTGACAAGGCCCGCACGCCACCAGCAGATAAAAACTCTGACTCATCAAGCACCCTGTCGAGTAAATCTTTCAACCTTTCTTTATGCACCAATGAAAGTAAAAGGCAATCTTCTTCATCCTGCTCCTGGCTGGGTAAATATTTATGATTGGCAAGCCGGTATTTTCTAAACCATTGCACTCTTTTTTTAAAGTCAGGAAGCTTATCAAGAATATCTTTTTCTATTACAGAAACCGCGAAGAGTGGAATGAAGCCTACAGCCGAACGGACTTTAAGGGGGAAGCCGTCTGATTTATTTACCGAAAGCACATCATAAAAAAAGTGATCTTCATCATTCCATAAACCAAGTTCATTCAGCGCTTCTGCAATGATCACAAAGTGCTCATAAAATTTAGTGCCTGCATCCTGGAAAGACAGATCATATTTTGCAATTTCCAATGCGATATCCATCATATCAAGGGCATACATCCCCATCCAACTTGTGCCATCGGCTTGCTCAAGGAACATGTTACCGGGCAATACCATACTGCGGTTAAACAATCCAATATTATCAAGCCCTAAGAACCCACCCTCAAAAATGCTGTTACCATCTGCATCTTTACGATTGATCCACCAGGTAAAATTTATTATAAGTTTTTGAAAAGCTCTTTTCAGAAAATCAATATCTCGTTTTCCATAGATTTTAATTTCGGTAAGGTAAACCTGGTAGGCTGCAAATGCGTGCACGGGCGGGTTTACATCACTAAAATCCCATTCGTATGCAGGCAATTGGCCCTGTGGATTCATATACCATTCCCGCATTAGCAACAGCAACTGGTGCTTGGCAAAAACAGGATCAACCACCGCAAGTGCAATGCAATGAAAAGCCGTATCCCATACGGCATACCATGGGTATTCCCATGTATCAGGCATTGACATTACGTCCTGGTTCTTCAGGTATTTCCATAAGTGATTGCGTCCTTCTTTTCTTTCTTCTGTTACCGGCGTTAT
>JALYYM010000464.1 GCA_030946565.1 Bacteroidota bacterium
GTCACAACGATGCTAGAGTTTGATTCTATCGCCTGGTTATAAAATAAAAAAATAAAAATTTTTAGTAATGAAACGAGTTTACTTTTTACTTCTATCTCAGCGGGGTTCTCATTTCCAATCTCAAATAAGCTAACAATTTATAGAACCTGGAAATGAAACCCCGATGCCTGAGTGCTCTTCGAATTTAAAATAAGTCATCTGCTTGTGGCAAAATATTATAGCCGAAATTATATTGTGAAAAACCCGACCGGAAGTGAATTTCATATTAAAAGCATTACAAAGATTTATAGATTGGCTTCGCAATAATTCAGTGTTTAAGCACGCATCGGGGTTTCTCCGTAAGTAGTCCTTTGGACACGGAAAAAGTTTTATATTCGGGAGACTATACTCTGAAAACCCCGCTGGTAAGGAGACAATTTATAGAGACTCAGGAAATGAAATCCCGATGCCTCAACGGTCTTCGAATCAAAGGCAAGCCATCTCTTTCGGCAAACATATTATAGCAGGAAATTATACTGTGAAAATCTCGATCGGAAGTACATTTCATACCAAAACGTTATAAGGGTTTTAGATTGGCTTTGCAATAATTCAGGATTTAAGCATGCATATTTCTGAAATATTTTTTTAATGATTGTAATAAGTAAAAAAGTAATTTTAGAATACAAATGTATTCAAAGCTCACAAGCAAATAGTCTGATAAAAATTCATAATGGAAAAAGAATATCCCTCAATAAATATTTTTATTATCTACGCAAGGGAAGATAAAGTAACAAAACAAAGATTGCTTTCCCATTTAAATATACTCAAAGATGCGTATAACCTTAATATCTGGCACGATGAACACATTGAGCCAGGGCAGGAATGGAAACCAAGTATAGAATCGCGTTTAGCAAAAACAGATCTTTTTCTATTATTGGTTAGTGTTGATTTTATGAATTCAGAATTTATTCACCAGGTGGAATTCAAATATGCCATTGACAGGCATAAAGAACATAAATCTATAGTAATACCCATTATTATTAAATTTTGCCAATGGGATGTTGAGATCAGCTTTAAAGATTTCAATTTTAGTTTAAGCGAGCTCCAGGTATTGCCAAATGATGCCTTGCCTATTGATGGATGGAGAACCTCGGAGGAAGCTTATAATAATATTGCACTTGGAATAAGAAAGGTGCTTAATTCACTAAAGAGCAAACTAGGGACTGCAGATCAAAAGGAAAAGGTTTTGTGGGAAAATACAGTAACACAAAATACCATAAAGGCATACCAGGAATATATACGCATTTATTATCACGGCAAATTTGAACAGGAAGCATTAAAAAAAATTGAGGAGCTTAAAAACATTGAAGAAGAAAGAAGAGAGAAAGAAAAAAGTGATAACGAAAAAAGAAAAAAAGAAGATGAAAAACAGAGAAATGATAAGAGGGATAGTGAACAAACTAAAACACCTATGCGAAGATTTTCTTTTAGGCTGAGCATCTTTGTTTCATTTGCATTAATAGGAATTATTTTAAGCGTAGTTTTCTTCACCAATAAATCCCATGACGCTTACAGCGGGCATTCGGATATAGAAACAGGGTCAATTCCGTCACATGATTTATCGGAAAACCAAACCACGCAAAAGAGCAATACCTTGCTCGATTTCAGGGATATTAGCAGCAGGCCTGTACAAATGGATGACCTGGTAGATAAAGATTGCTACCAGTTAGATATTATGAGAAATACCATTTATGCAATGCATGGCTATATTTTTCATAAAAATAAAACGATGATGGATTTTTTCAATAATAAGGCCTGGTATCAGCCGAGAAATGACTTTAGCTTTAATACCTCTTTAAGCGAAATGGAGAGAGATAACGTCAACATAATTAGAAAATTTGAGGATCAAAAACATTGCCCCTGATGAGGATCACTTTACTAAATAATTATCTTTTTGAAATACTCAATTAAATCTTTTATTACCCTCTTTCTTCCTTTGCTGGTAGCATGTAACCAAAGTGACCCGAAGCCCAGGGTAAAAGCTACCGGTTCAGATCCAGTTTCTAAATCAATAGGGGATACGTCATCATATCGGCAGGGCGAAAAAATGCTTCTTTCAGCTTACCCGGATTTTATCGCAGATATAAAAGGTAATGTCGTAGTATTTAAAGATGGTACCAGTATGAAATATGATGACAGTATTACGAATAAAGATTGGGACCAACTATTGAATTCTCCATCCATCAAAGATCAGTTTACCATTCCCTATGTAAAAGGGCCAATGAAATTTCATCCAAAAAAAAATGAAGATCCAGGGAGAATAAGAAACGAAGATTTTTTTAAAAAAATGTACGGCAAAACGGAAAAAGCCGTTAAAAAAAATTTAGTAGAAATAGCATGGCTGCCAAATACGCTGCATCAAAAAGTAGAAATAACCAGCGTAAACAAAGTAAATGAAAAATTAAGTGCTATATCTGCCGAGCTGGACAAGTTTCCGTCCCTCGCAAAATATGTTTCAAATATAGGTGGAACCTTTAAATGGCGTTTTATTAAAGGAACAAAAAGGTTAAGTGAGCATAGCTTTGGTATTGCAATAGACATTAATACTTCTCTATCTAATTATTGGATGTGGGATTGTAAATGTGCTGATGAAAAAGATTCAATAGGCTATATAAATCGTATTCCCTTTCAGATAGTTTCCATTTTTGAAAAATATGGATTTATATGGGGCGGAAAGTGGTATCATTATGATACCATGCATTTTGAATATCGGCCGGAACTGAATTGAAGACAACAGTCGTCTTATACCAAAACTTCACTCGGAAATACATTTCATATCAAAGCATTATAAGAATTTATGGATTGGCTTTCCCATAATTCAGTGTTTAAATACGCATCGGGGTTTCTCCGTAAGGAGTCCTTTGGACACGGAAAGAGTATTATAGTTTGGAGATTATGGTGTGAAAACCCGCTGGGAAGGAAACGGCTTTGCCACCGCTATAAAGCGATTGACAGAATAAAAGTGTGAATGGAGAAAATGAATGTTTAAGCACGCATCGGGGTGTTTCTCCGTAAGGAGTCCTTTGGACGCGGAAAGAGTATTATAGTTTGGAGATTGTGCTGAAAACCCGTCGGGAAGGAAAGTTATTGATTATCTCCACTCGTACGAAGCAGCTCTAACTATGCTTGCAATTGCATTATCGCTAAGCCTATATAACTCACTTAGGCGGGCTTCTGCCACTTTGCGGCCAGTTACTAAGTCGGAGTTTTTCCAATTACTACTATCAATTGCTGTCGCCCAAATCGTTTTAAATAGCTCCTTATCTTCATAGGTGATAGAAAGGCTGTAAATTATGGAGTCGTGGAAAGTCCACGGCAATAACCAATTGTCAAAATTTAATATTTCAGTTTCAAGAAGTTTCATTGATCGCATCCCACGCAGCGCATGTATTTATTTATATATCTGTAAGTATACAAAAAAATTTCTCACCCATAATCAATTGTCGCCATCCCCCGCGTTGTCCTTAGTCTAACCCTCACCGTTAGTTGTGCTCTACTGAGTTTGCAAATCATTACTTACAAATAATAACTCTATGACAGATATTCAATTTTTATAAACTTAAATGTCCTGAGTTGCAAACTCAGGACAGCAGTATTTTTATAATCTATGTATTTTAAGGATAGCATCGGGTTCTTATTTTATTATAGTGCCGTTGGTCAGGAGACCAGACGGCGGCTCTCACGAGTGGATGGGTTGGACTTGAGAAAGAATGGGAACACCTACGTTGGCTGAAGACGGCGGCTCTCACGAGTGGATGGGTTGGACTTGAGA
>JALYYM010000465.1 GCA_030946565.1 Bacteroidota bacterium
TTATTGCATTTTTTGTTTCCTTAAGGTATTGCGCTCTTTATAAATATCTGCAGGTGTAATGTTGTTTGGCCTAATGGTCAAGTCAGCTTCAGCAGCGGCCTGTGCATTTTTCCTGGCTTTCAGCCAATAAAGGATAAAGCTTTTTTCGTCATCTGTAAGGCCATCCACTTCGTTCATAATTTGAACAAGTGTTGACTTCTTTTTTTGTATTGGTTCTTTCAGCATTACTGTAAATTTCAGGTGGCCAAATATAATGATTTAGTAAAACTTTTGCTTACCAGGAAAAATCTATATATACAATACATAGCGATTGCCCTATTAGGATTTAGTCGCATGGTGGTCCAGAGTCAACGGTTAGTTTTAGAAATATATGGATTAGGCCTCTATAAAAAGATTTGGAACTATGGTTGTTTATAGAAATGCATTGACGCAGCAACCAACTTCCATTCGCTATTCATTTTTTCAACCATCCACATTTCATAGGAGTAAGTTTTTGTTCCGTCTTTGGCGGTTGACACTTCGTCAAAGCTTGTCCATCCATTATCATTATGAATACTCATCCTGTAATTTGTTGCAGTAGCAAAGCCGCCCTGTCCCATTGATGACGAAGGTTTAGCCAATGCTTCCGCAGGAATAGAGAATGCTTTGCCATCGGCTGTGGAAATGAATATGATACTATAGGGTTGAATCTTCCAGCAATCTGCATAAGCTTTTGCATCACCAGATCTAAAAGTAGTGGCTGCTTTTTCCAACAATTTTACAATTGCTACGGAATCATTATTACTTTGGCTATGGCCAAATGCAGATATTAAAAGCAAGCAAAAAGTGATTGGATATTTCATAATAGTTTCGGTTGAATATAGAAATCTAATGTAACTTTTTTTATCTAAAGCAATTCCTTATTCGTAGGATTTCTGAGGAAGAATGTGGGTTATAAGTTTGTTGGGAGGATTATTTTCTGCAGCAGTCCAAATTTATTCTCCATTCACCACGCCGCGTTTACCCACTTTTCTTCCTATTCGTATCTGCACCGCGCAGTACAGTTACACATCGAAAGTATAATAGCAAAACAATTTTATTTAAAATTCCTTGCCTCAGGAAAAAGTGACTTTTGTCTCACCCAACCTCCGTAAGTGCTGGTGTTTTCGCTGAACGGTGTTCCATCATTTTCATCACGCGGCGATAAGGTTAGCACAGGAATATTTTCTTTTTGAGAAGAAGTTAACTTTTTTAAAAGCTTTGAATAATCTTCGCAATGCTGGACGATAACATGAATTACTTCACCTTCTTTTTGCAACTTACCTTGCACCATTAATAATTTTGATTGCAGTATTTCTTTGCGATAAATATTTTCAAATAGATTTCTAAACACAACAAGATTGGCATTACCGGTTTCGTCTTCAATGGTAATAAAACAAATACCACCTGCAGTGCCGGGCCTTTGCCGCACTAACACTAAACCTGCTACTCTTATTATATCTCCATTATTTCGGGTTAATAAATCTTTTGTTTGAATTACGTTCAACATAGTGAGCTTATCCCGAATAAAAGAAACCGGATGCGCTTTTAATGAAAGTGAGGTGACGCCATAATCCTGTACTACATGTTCTGATAAAGACATTTGTGGCAACGCAACATTTCTTTCTGTTGTACTTTCAGATGGCTGGCCTTTAAATACACCAACGGGATTATCATGTAGCGAAGTGATTTCCCATAAAGCCTGTCTTCTGTCTAACCCAATTGAACGAAATGCATCTGCATAGGCTAATTTTTCTAAAGTGGCTATTGATAAACCTGCATCTAATAATTGATTGATGCTGATATAATGCTTCTGTCTTGATGATAGTAGTATTTGTATGTCATCTTCACGCAATCTTTTTACCTGTCTGAAACCTAATCGTACTGCAACCTCACCCCCTGCCCCCTCTCCCAAAAGAGAGGAGGTTCTTTCGAGAATATTATCCCAACATGAATAATTTATATCAATAGGTCTTACTTCAACTCCATGATTTTTTGCATCACCAACAATTTGCGCCGGTGCATAAAAACCCATCGGCTGACTATTCAATAAACCACAACAAAACACATCAGGATAATAACATTTAAGCCAGGCTGAAACATATACCAGCAAAGCAAAACTCGCTGCATGGCTTTCAGGAAAACCATAACTGCCAAAACCTTCTAGTTGTTTAAAAATCCTTTCCGCATATTCCTGTGTGTATCCATTCTTCAACATACCTGCAACCAGTTTTTCATGAAATTGTGTAACCATGCCTTTGGCTTTAAATGTGGCCATGCTTCTTCTTAATTCATCAGCTTCGGTTGCAGTAAAACCAGCAGCCACCATTACAATTTTCATGGCTTGCTCCTGGAATAAGGGAACACCTAATGTTCGTTTTAAAATCGCTTCCAATTCTTTTGAAGGATATTCTTCCGGCTCTTCTTTGTTTCGTCTTCGCAAATATGGATGCACCATATCACCCTGAATTGGCCCCGGCCTTACAATCGCTACTTCAATTACCAAATCATAAAAACAGTTAGGCTTTAATCTTGGCAACATAGCTTGTTGTGCCCGGCTTTCAATCTGGAAAACTCCAATTGTATCTGCATGACTGATCATTTCATATACTTTGGGATCTTCTTCTTTATTAATTTCTGCAAGCGTTAAATCGAGATGATAATGTTGTTTCACTAAATCAAAACATTTGCGAATGCAGGTGAGCATGCCCAACGCCAATACATCAATTTTTAAAAAACCCAAAGCATCAATATCATCTTTGTTCCATTCGATACAGGTGCGGTTTTCCATTCTCGCATTCAATATCGGGCAGAGGTTATGCAATTTGTCTTGTGTGATAACAAAGCCGCCTGTATGCTGGCCAAGTTGCCGCGGAAATCCAATGTATTGTTGTGTGAGCTGCAACACTTTTTTTAAGTGCGAATCTTTTGGATTAATACCTTGCTCCTGCAACCTGTTTTCATCAAACCATTCATCTGAAAATTCCCAAATAGATTTGGAAAGATTGTTCACGGCATCAACCGACAACCCCATGGCTTTGCCCACATCACGTATCGCACCTTTTTGATGCATCTGCGTTACTGTTGCAACAATTGCAGCACGATCTCTTCCATATTTTTCATAGATATATTGTATCACTTCTTCACGCCGCTCATGTTCAAAATCAACATCAATATCAGGTGGCTCATTTCGTGCTGCAGATAAAAACCGCTCAAATAATAAATCAAATTTTGT
>JALYYM010000487.1 GCA_030946565.1 Bacteroidota bacterium
TTGGCTGAAAGCCAGGAAAAATGCACAGGCCGCTGCTGAAGCTGACTTGACCATTAGGCCAAACAACATTACACCTGCAGATATTTATAAAGAGCGCAATACCTTAAGGAAACAAAAAATGCAATAACGCTTTTTTACCGTTGGGTAATTGATCCGAATATTCTTATCAGCTACTGCATCTCAGCAAGGCTACGTGAATTACCTGCGCTTATAGAAAAATATAATCTTGAATTTTGTGCAAGCAAAAGCCTTATTGAAGAATTTGCCATTGTTATTGAAAGGGAAAGAATTAAAAAATATCTTCTAAAGGAAACAAATTATTACAAAGAAATAATCGCCATGTTTATAAGTCTGCATCACATAAGAATTAAATACAAAGGTTCGCCTGATCCGAATGATGATTACCTTATAGACATTGTGCAACAGGTAAAGGCAATCGCTCTGGTTACAGGTGACAAAGCATTATTAAAATGGAAGGATTCGCCTATTCAAATAGTTTCATGGAAAGATTTTCAACTCAGTTATCCTATATAATTTTTATGGATAGGCCCTTCTTGTTTATGCTTATTCCACAATAAAATTTTACAATTTTCATCTTATCAAAAAAAGCAACCCTTAAGTAACAAAAGTTTACCTGCTAACTTTATTTCGTTACCGCATCAAATTAAATGGGCGGTCAACAATTTCCCTAAACAATTTATAGTGCGTTTTTACCCTTGCCAAATAGGAAGTTGAGGGCAGTAATACACTATTGAACATGCTTAATATTTTTCTCGCATACACCGACTGAAATGACAATTCATTTAATAATGGTTTCATCAATTTTCTTGCCTCCGTTTTATCATTTGACCGCATCCATTTTTTGTAAAACGATTCGCTTTCCCACCCATAGCCTATACAAGCCAAAGGCTCTTTTTCCTTATCATGAACCACTAAAAACATTACCCGGCGGCAATCACACCCCTCCTTCTTGCAGAACAGTTCTATGAATGAATAGTTGCCGGCAGGTAAGTGAAAATCATTTTTATCAGAGACTAAAGTAATGGTTCGTGTTTCAGCCTCCGCAAGTTTGGGAAGCAATTCGTATAACGCCTGGAAGTACATAAATAAATTTTATCATTATTGTTCGACTAAAATTACCAATTTTAATAAAACGCTTGCCCGCATTAAGTTTCACGGCCCCTCTCCCCGTCCGACCGGCACGGGCGGGCTTCGGAGAGGGGGTTGGGGGTGAGGCCAATACCAGCCCGGTTTTCATTGGGTTAGTCGAGCAATAAATAAATTTTATAAAAATTTTTAATACGCATAGTCTTTGACATGCGATATCCAATACAACCTGACATCTGGATTGCTGATCGCATTCGCAAATTTTTTACAAAAATTTTATTTGATTTTTTTTAAGAAGTTTGTTACCAACATAATATCTTATCATTTATTCTTTTGAAATTGTTTCCTTCAAAATTTTCATTCAAAAAAATTGCTTTCATTAAAATCATCCTCTTCACTTATTTCATCCGGATTACTCTCATACAAAAGTTTGCTTTCGAACTCCATTAAAATAATTTGTTCTAAAGAAATAAAAGTTTCTTCCCCGTCATTATCAATAAAATTAATAAACTGTCTTAAAGGAATTTCGGCATCCAGTTCCAGCATAAATAAACCAAGGCAACCTTCACTTAAACTGTCATAAAGCAATGGGTTTTTATCAAAATTATCTTCAGGATGTTTTCCTTTATGATAAACTATCGCCTGTGGCAAATATTCATCTTCCAACACATAAAGCCTTGTCTCCCCATCATCGGATTTTTTAGCTACAAGTGAAGTATCTTTTTCAACCACTCCAAAATTATCGTACCAGGCGTTGGCATTTTCAAGCTGTTCCAAAAAATCGAAACAAATTGTTATCCGGATAATTTGGTTATTGTTAATGATAACCTGTCGCTTTAGTGAAGTCTCAAAATATAAGAATGGAAAGCTGCGATTCGTTTCATCTCCTTCGGAATGTGCACCCAGCTTATTCATCAGGTACGCTTTATTCTCTGCATCTATTCTGTAAATAAGAACTTTGCCATCAAGCAGTTCTATTCTTAACGTATAAGCCAGGAGTTCATCAAGTTTGGCTGTCGTAATATCCATCATATAAATTTAATAGTTCACCAGGAGTGTTATCCTTCTATTCCCTCTTACTGTTGCAAGCTAGGTGGCATAGCTGTGTGTCTTACCTATACCTATGCTTTAGTTTATTACAGTCATTTATATCAAAATTTTGCAGAATGGATATTGGCCACCAGGGTTCGAACAAAAAGAGAATTGTTTAGCAGGGTAATTATTCTCCCCTATTGTTTCATTTCGTTACCGCATCAAATTCGAACAAATTACCAGCTTCACCATGCTTCCCTTCGGAGCTAATGTAAAGTTTGCCCTCCGGGGAGAAGCAAATGCCTTCAGGCTGTGGCATCAGGTCTTTATCAATAAATTGAAATGCCTTTAGTTTTCCATCGTGAGAATATACGGCCATGCATTTATTATCTTTTGTAGAAAGCAGGTACACATCATGCGTTACCGGATGCACAGCAATTGCGGAAGGATTAAATTCCAATTTTTCATCAGCCACTTTTTTAAAATCGTCTTTATGAATTAACATGAAAGGCTGGTCATCTAATTTATTACTACCCATATCAAAATCATACACAGCTCTGGTTGATTTTTTTTCATCGGCAACGCCCGATTCATCTTTGCAAGCAACCAATAATTTTTTGGTTACCGGATCATAACATAATCCTTCAGTATTATTTTCCTTCTTCAAAAAAGTTTTAATTTCTTCTACGCCGGGTTTATTTTTCCAGTCGGAAATTTTGAATAAAGTACCATGGCTCCAAAGCGCATATACTACATCATTCACTATTGTTACATCTTCAATGTCAAATTTTTCTTTGTCCTCCTCTTTAAACTTTACTGTTTTTTCGAGGGTTGCATTCTTATCATCAATCTTAATTAAATATAACACGGGATTTAAATCTTCAATCAATATTAAGTGATCATTATCTACCCATGTATTTCCCGACACTTCTACCAATTGCTCGGGAAGTTTCCATGAATGCGTTGGATTTTTTAAAGAATAGGTGTATTCTTTTCCGGGAGAAGAATTATCAGCCTTCTTTCCTGAAACGTCTACTATTACCGGGTTTTTTTTATCGCTATCGGTATTGGTGGCGCATGAAAAAAAAGTAAAAAGCACAATTGCCGAGGATGCTATTTTGTGTACCATATTTATTTATTGAGATATTTTTCAATTATTGTTGAGCAGGCAAAGCTAAAGTATCTATTGAATCGTAAGCGCTTATATTTATTTTTAAATGGCGTGATTTATGACAAGAATATTAAATGATTCTGTTTATTTTTTGAAGTGTTCTAACTTTATGTTGTTTGTAAACTTTATCTAATTAACTTTTAAAAAAAACTATTTTATGCAAAGAAGTATGAACGGCCTGGCTGGGTTTGGTATCGGCGCTACAGACGGCGAAATTGGAAAAGTGGAAGAATTCTATTTTGATGATACAACGTGGACGGTGAGGTATATAATTGTAAAAACAGGAGGTTGGTTAACGGGCCGCAAGGTTCTCATATCTCCCGAAGCCATCTTACACAAAGACTGGGATAATAAAGTTTTACCCGCAAATCTTACGAGGAAGCAAGTAGAAGACAGCCCGGATATTGATACCGACAAACCGATTTCCCGCCAGCAGGAAGATGAACTGTTTGCTTATTATCCGTGGCAAAGCTATTATGATGCAGGCTTGTATGGTGAAGGTATTGGCATGATGGGCGTTTTTCCGTTGCCGCCAATTTTAGAAGAGCCTGCGAATGAAGAAAATAAAGAAGTTGAGCAGCCAAAAATTGAAACTCATTTGAGAAGTACTCACGAATTAAAAGGATACGCCATTCATGCTACTGATGGAGAGATAGGGGAAGTAACTGACTTTCTCTTTGATGAAGATGCCTGGAATATAACTTTCGTAGTTGTAAAAACAGGCAGTTGGTTTTCAGGAAAAAAAGTTTTGCTTTCTCCAGCCTGGATAAAAGAAGTGGAATGGAATACACAGGAAGTGATGGTAAACGTAACTATGGATAACGTGAAGAACAGCCCTGAATATGACTCTACAAAGCCCCTTGAAATGGATTATGCAAAAGAATTACACAATCACTATAGCATTGGTAAAGATGATACCGAATTGTAAAAGATCATTCCCGCTTATTATTAAAAACTAAATAAGCGGGAATGAATAATTTTATTTTACTTAATAATACCACATCCAATCCTTGTACCGGCATTACCCGATGGCTGTGACGTAAAATCGTCCACACCACCATGCACAATGATGGATTTATCCAGTATGTTTGTTTTATCACCGCCGCCTATTGACCAAAGGTCAGTTTCCATCTCCATTGTTCCATTGCCTTTTGCATCTAAGCTTACGTTACCAATATCCCCGCTGTGAAAGCTGGCGCTACCCCATTTCCCGTGCTGGGCATTTGTGGGGTTCCAATGGCCGCCGGCCGCTTTACCCATATCTGCACAGTCTCCTTTTTCATGTATATGAACCGCTACGCTCATGTTGGCTTTTTTAGGAATAGAAATTTCTAATTTCATTTTCACTTTGCCATCTGCCTGCGCATCAAATGTCACATTTCCGGCAACAGTCGTATCAGGAAATACACCGGTGAGTACTGCGGCAGCATGCTCTTTCCTGGTGGTATCTGCAGTGGTGCTTTGCTTATCCATGGCCATTGTACTATCAGATTTTTCTGTGGTAGTTGATGTGTCTGAACTACCGCTATTACATGCAGCCATGCTGGCTATCATCGTTAACACGCATACAGATAACTTAATAAACTGAACTAACTTTTTCATTTTAAATTTATTTTTTAGGTTAAGGAATTCTTTGGCATTTGGTTAATAATCAGGCGGACGGGCAGTAAATATTTTATAAAAATAAATTACTTCAAATTAATACCTGCAATATAAAGCAGCTTTTTGCCAACCATTTATTTTATTACTGAAATTTAGATTGTCGTTCATTAAGGTAAATATTTTTCAACCAATAAATTTTCAAATGAGGTGTTTTTTACACGATTACCGTTTCCCAGGTTAGTTATTATTTTAATAAATGCCCAATTAAATGTAATGACCGAATGGCAAGGCTTTTGAGCAGTCTCAATGTAAAAATAAATATGAAAAATAAATCACACGAAGCCACCGTACTTGGCGCCATCGGGGCGGCGATTGGCAAGGGAATGATAGCCGGCGTAGCCGGAACACTTGCTATGACCGTATCGCAAATGATTGAAATGAGAATTACCAAGCGAAAGCCAAGTAACGCCCCTGCCAAAGCAGTAAAAAAAGCGCTTCATATTGAAGCGGAAGAAGGTAATAAAGAAGATTTTTCTAACGAGGTTCATTGGGTATATGGAACATTCTGGGGCGTAGCAAGGGGATTATTTTCGCTGGTTGGGCTCACGGGTTTTGCTGCAACCGTTACGCACATGACGGCACTTTGGGGCACAGCAATTATTATCGAGCCACAGCTTGGCATTGCTCCTCCTGTTACTGAATGGGAACCAAAAGATATTGCTATTGATATTTTTCATCATGCAGTGTACGCAATAGTTGCGGGGCTTGTATATGATGCAATAGATTAGTTTTCATCTGATAAAATAAGCCGCTCTTACCATTGTATTTATTTACCTTTAAATACTAAAATACTTTGCTATGTCTCCATTCAATTTATCAAAACCCGTAGCCATCGGTTGTGATCATGCCGGGTTTGAGCACAAAGAAGATGTCATCTCTTTTCTGGATGGTAAAAGCGTTACCTGGAAAGACTTTGGAACGTTTGGAGTTGACTCGGTTGACTACCCGGACTTTGCACATCCTGTAGCGAATGCAGTGGAAAACGGAGAAGCAAGCTTTGGAATATTAATTTGTGGAAGCGCTAACGGAGTAGCTATAACTGCTAATAAACACCAGGGTATACGTGCAGCCGTTTGCTGGGAAGAAGAAATTGCCGAGCTTGCCCGTAAGCATAACAATGCAAACGTTATTTGCATCCCTGGAAGATTTGTAAGTGAAGGCTTGGTTGAAAGGATGATAGAAATTTTTATACATACAGACTTTGAAGGAGGCCGGCATGCAGGCCGTGTAAATAAAATAGCCTGTTCGTCAGCCAGGCTTGTGTAAGCACTAATGCAGCGATAGCAAATGCCTTTATATTTGCCTTTCATTTAAAATAATATCGTCTATGAAAATCCGATCGGCTGCGGTTATCCCACTTCTTTTTTTTACCACTAATTT
>JALYYM010000493.1 GCA_030946565.1 Bacteroidota bacterium
GCAAAAAGCTGGTAAACATAAGCGGCTTCATTGCTGGTACGCCCCGATGTATAAAAAACCGCTTCATTCGGATCAGGCAGCTTTTTTAAATGAGAGCCTATTAATGTAAATGCATCATCCCAGCTTATCGGTTGGTAATGTGTTGCGCCTTCTGGTAAATACATGGGTTGTGCCACACGACCGTTTTTACCAATATGATAATCATCGAGGCAGGATAATTCCTGCACAGAATGTTTAGCAAAAAAATCAGGGCGAAGGCTTTTAGTCGTCGCTTCATCAGCAACAGCTTTAGCGCCATTCTCGCAATATTCAGCAATAGACGAGCGGTCATCATCAGGGTCGGGCCAGGCACATGACGGGCAATCAAAGCCGAGCTTTTGATTCAGGTTTAATAAGGCTTTCATGCCGCGTATTACGCCTGCCTCACTGAATACTTGTTGTCCACTGTGATAAACAGCCTCTATGCCTGCAGCTACTGTATATGGTTCTTTTATTTTAAGATCGCCTGTAAAACTTTCAGGGTTTTCGATATGCGTTTCTTCTGGTTCTTGGTTTTCCATTTAACATGATTTAGCGGGGTTCTCAAAATAGTCTGACTGATCTTCGGTCACTGCAGCATCAATGCATTTAAAATCTTTTTCCAATAAAATATATAAATACTTTTCGTTGCCAAGAGGCATATTATAATCGAGACTTACAAGATTGCTACCAGCCCATTGATGAAGTAAGTGTTGGGGAATATATAAACTAATATTTCCATTTACAAAATCTGCAGACATGTTTTCGTCTTCGCTGCTTGCAACGGAATAGATAAAAGTGTTGTTCCCGAAATCAGTTCTTTCTTCCAGGTAACCTTTTGCAGCAAATAATTCTGTTTCAGATTTAGATAATCTTATACGGACGCTATTGTTTTTGATACGAATTTTCATAAGTGTGTTTTACCCTCACCCCTCCGAAGGAGTCTCCACGGGAGTCCTTTGTGACCATTCGGACAGCTCCTCTCCACGAGTGGAGAGGGACGAGACCTTGGATGCATTGTCTGTATGCCCTTTTGAATGATTTTGATTTATTTCTATTCTATGTGATCCTGAATAAATATTATATGTTTTATTTCTTAAAAAACCAACGAGCGTTATGCCCGACTCTTCTGCCATTTGTACGGCGAGGCTTGACGGCGCTCCTACTGCTGCTATTATTTTTATGCCAGCCATCCAGGCTTTTTGAATCAACTCGAAGCTTGCTCTTCCGCTTAATAGCAACAAGTATTTATTTAAAGGAAACAGAGATGTATTTAGCGAAGCGCCGATCAGTTTGTCTAATGCATTGTGCCGGCCAACATCTTCTCTTGTGAGTAAAAGATTTCCTTCTATATCAAAAAGGCCACAGCCATGAAGACCGCCTGTAAAATCAAAAACATCCTGCCTGCTTCTTAAAATATCGGGTAAGAGATAAATAATTTCAGATGAAAATGTGAGTGTATCATTATTTATTTCGGGCAAGCGACAAACGGTTTTCACCGCTTCGATAGAAGATTTTCCACAAACGCCACAACTGGAAGTAGTATAAAAATTTCTTTCCAGCTTATTCATTTCTACCGCCACGTCCTCCTTTAATTCTACACGAACTACATTTTCATTAAGGCCATTACAATGTTTTATAGCAGTAATATCTTCTGCATCTTTAATAATTCCTTCAGTAAATAAAAAACCTGTGGCCAGCTCAAAATCATTTCCCGGCGTACGCATGGTTACTGAAATACTTTTTTGAATTCTTTGATCTTTATCTCCAAAAACAATCCTGATCTCAAGCGGTTCTTCTGCAGCAAGCATATCATCTGCAGGGTGAACGCCTGTAGCATTTACTTTAATTATTTCCGTAGGTAATGCTGAAGGCCTGGTCATTGTATTATTGAATTTCTTTAATGATGTTTTTGTAAAGTTAAAAAATGTAACTCCAATCGGCGGAGACAATAACAAATTAAAGGCCTAATAGTTTATTCAATTGTATCTATCACACTGTCACCTGAATAAAAAGAACCTAAGCTTTACCATGTAATACAGGAGGATTTATTTGTAATCCCTCACACAATAATTCATTATACTTTTGTATCTATAACATGAAAAATGACACGAAATGAATATCCCGCTTGCAGCGGCGCCAACTGGATAGATATAATGAATCCTTCCAAAGAAGAAATGGAAGCGCTAAGCAAGGAGTACAACCTCAACGAACATATCGTACGTGATTGCATGGAACCAGAGCATCTGCCCAAATATGAATCGGTGGATGATGTGCATTTTTTAATCCTGCGTTTTTATGCACCGGATGCCGACAAGCCTGTGCCTACCATACAGCAGTTGACAAATAAGATTGCTGTTTTTTACACGGATAAATTTATAATAACTATACATAAAGAAAAACTCCCTTTCGGTGAGAACATGGTTAAAAATTTTGCAACAAAAAAATGTTCCTCTATAACAGAATTAGTGGTAAAAATAATATGGCATGCTTTAGAAACATTTGATGAGCCTGCCACTTTGCTTTCTGATAAGGTTGATTTTTATGAAACTGAAATAATGCTTCGGAAAAATAGTGACGACCAGGTGCAAACGCTGTACCTTATAAAGCACAAGGCTTCGGTAATACACAAAGTGCTTATGCTAATGGCTGAGCCAATTAATCATCAGCATCCCGAAAAAAAAGAAAGATCGGCAGTACAGGATATGCGGGATCAATATCTAAAAATGCTTACGTTATATAACCAATTATTGGACGATGTAAATAATTTGATGAACCTCAGCATGTCCATCTCAGCAAAAAGAACCAATGAGACAATGCGTGTACTTACCATTTTTTCTGTATTCTTTATGCCACTTACATTTATCGCAGGCATCTACGGCATGAACTTTAAATTTATGCCGGAACTTAATTATAAATGGAGTTATCCTGCTGTACTAATATTTATGGCATTCGTTACCATCATTATTTATTTTTGGTTCAAACGCAAAAGATGGATATGATTTTTCTTCGATCTCTAGCCTGAAAAATAAAACTTCAGGGCTAGCTATTTTGTTTAGCTGAAAACTTACTTATAAGAATGCCTACGAGCACAACAGAATAAAATTGCCCTGCCAGCCCGAAGAACGAAGTCATAAGTTTTGTATAATACATAGTGGGCGTAATATCTCCAAAGCCGATGCTGGTAAGCGATATGCTGGAGAAATAAACAAAGTCTATAAAAGTGGCGGCCGGACTTGAAATGTCTAAACCTTTGAATGAATTGGGATGGCGGTAAAAAAAAACTTGCATTAGGAAACAACTTACTTCTATAATTAAAAAGTAACCGCAGGCTGATGCGGAAATAATATCGGAATTGATATATCCCGGGCTTATTAAAAATTGAAGTATTTCCCAAAATATAAAAAGAAAGAAAATTACATAAGTCATGCTTACCACAATCATAAAAGTTGGAAAATCATGAGCGAATGGTAAGGCAATAGGCAGCACCAGCACCACAATAAATAGAATGTTTCTCAGCACCTTCTTCCATCTTCCACTCTCTATAAACACGCCAACGCTGGCAATGCCCAATATCACCATATTCAGCGGCCAAATGTATTTTGTATAGCTATTCAGATTGGTGAGAACAATACCAATAAAGAGATGCTGGATAAGGGCAATGAGTAATATTTCATATTTATAGCGCTTGAGAAAGTAGCGGAGGTATCTCATTCAAAAAATTTAATTATTGCCTGCTAAATATATGCCGAATGGATTTGAACCTTGAGCCTTTGACTACAAAAAAACATTTACCTGTTTAAGTTTTCATTTATTCCTCATATCATCACGTGTTTCTTACACTTTATCAAATAATTTATTCTGGGTAAACCGCATTGTTTTGTTTTGTTCACAGAAATAATATTATAAACCTTTTACTTTAAAAACAATTTTTATGAAACAATCAAATCCAGAAGACGGGCTTTAAATGTTGCTTTGCTCAATGATTTGCATAGCAACAAGAGGGATCAAAATTTTTATTTATTATATCATTATTTCTTTACCAAAAAAACAACTATTTTAGATAATTAATGTTCAACCATTCCTAAAATTATGGCGCATCCTCCTCAGCCTGAGAATGAATCATCGCGGCTTGAAGAACTGAGCACGTATAATATTCTTGATACGCTTTCTGAAAAGGATTATGAAGATATTACTATGTTGGCTGCAACCATTTGTAAAACTCCTATCTCCCTAATTACTTTTATAGATAAAGACAGGCAGTGGTTTAAATCTCATTACGGCACTGTGGAAACAGAAACAATAAGAGAATATTCTTTTTGCGCCCACGCACTTAATTCGCCCAAAGAAGCTTTGGTTATAGAGGATTCCAGGCAAGATAAACGCTTTGCCGATAACCCACTGGTAACGGGCGATCCGTATGTAATTTTTTATACAGGAATTCCATTGGTTAGCCCTAATGGCTACCCGCTGGGAACGTTATGCGTTCTTGATCATAAGCCACGAAAGTTATCAGATGAGCAAATAACCGCCTTGGAAATTTTATCGAAGCAGGTAATAACCTTGCTGGAAATGCGAAAGTCGAATATTGCACTTCAAAAAACAAAGGACGAACTGGAGATAAGAAATAAAGAGCTTGAACAGTTTGCTTCTGTAGTATCCCATGATATAAAGTCGCCGCTATCGGGCATATCAATGGCTAACCAGATTTTGAATGAGCAATTTAAAAAAGCGCTGGGCAAAGAAGGTATCGATATTGTAAATGTTTCAAAGCGATCTGCCGAAAAAATCCAGGCGCTGGTCGATGGCATTTTATCTTACTATAAAGGAGGAGAATATTCCGGTAATGTGGAGCAATTTAATATTACTGAATTTTTTGAATCAATTTTTTCAGTACTCCCGGCAAATAAAAAATACGAATTTACTTATCCTCTTAACGGTGCATCTGTGAGTATGAATAAAACGCAGCTCGAGCAAATATTCAGCAACCTTATCAATAACAGTATTCAATATAGTAATTCAGAACCTATAAAAATAGACATCGGTTTTTCCGAAGCGCCGCAGCAATATTTTTTCTCCATTACGGATAACGGTATAGGCATTGCAAAAGAAAACCAGGAAAAAATATTTAACCTGTTTACTACCCTTCCTTCAGCAGCCCGCGATGGCAAAGATGGCTATGGCATTGGGCTTTCTACGGTGAAAAAAATTGTTGAGATAAATGGCGGTATTGTTACCATAGAATCTACTCCGGGCAAGGGCACAAAAATTTCATTTAATATAAAGAAGGGATGGCCGTTGAAGAAAGGGGGATAAGATACATTTTCTACGTGAAGTCAATGCCGTGCTATATATAATTTAGAGAGCCTATCATTCAACCAAATCCGTTCGTTGATTAAAAGATATTTTAAAGATTAAATGGCTAAAGAAATATACAGACTCCATGTTGACCAGCGTCGGTTCCTGGTTAAAAAAAAGAGAAGGGCTCTGAACCCAACTCACTTCTTTAGAATATTTATCAGCTCATTAGTAATCAACTTATTATCTTTTACATTAGTTCCAGTCTTCCTTTTTTCCTAAAAGCCCTACTTTTGATTTCATGAGAAACAATCATCTGCAATCACAATTTTTATTAAATCCAGACATTACTTATTTAAATTTTGGTTCTTTCGGAGCTTGTCCAAAAGCCATATTTGAAGATTATCAAAATTGGCAACTTGCGCTTGAAAGAGAGCCGGTTCAATTCGTGACAGTGAAGGTCCCGGGTTATTTGAAAGCGTCGCGGGAAGCACTGGCAAGGTATATTAATTGCAATGCTGATGATGTCGTGTATGTTTCCAATCCATCTTATGGAATAAATATTATTGCGAAAAGTTTTCAATTAAATGCCGGTGATGAAATACTCTGCACCAACCTGGAGTACGGCGCACTTGATCGCACCTGGAATTATTATTGCAAAAAAGCCGGGGCAAAATACGTGAGGCAGGAGATATCGCTTCCGCTTCTTTCCAAAGAGCAATTCATAGAAGATTTTTTTAAAGGCTTAACTGATAAAACGAAAGCCATCTTCGTAAGTCACATAACCAGTGCAACCGCCTTAATTTTTCCGGTGAAGGAAATTTGCGACATGGCTAAAGCAAAAGGGCTGTTCACCATTGTAGATGGGGCGCATGTGCCGGGCCATATATCTTTGGATATTGAGGAACTTCAACCGGATGTTTACACGGGCGCTTGCCATAAATGGATGTGTGCTCCAAAAGGCTGCTCTTTTTTATATGTAAAAAAAGAATGGCAACATTTATTTGATCCATTAGT
>JALYYM010000494.1 GCA_030946565.1 Bacteroidota bacterium
GTTTGCATTTCCCACCAAACCCCTATAAATTTCATTGGTTTTATCCATGATGTATTTTGGATTTTTGAAGGTTCATTCAAATTCAAAATCATTTTTGATGCAAGAATATCTGTTGCTTTGTCACTCACAATAATTGTTCTCCATGGCGTAGCTGCCGGTGCCCGCATGTAAGCTTTATCACCCCAGGCATTCGGAACAAGATTGCATGAAAGACTATGCTTTTCCCGGTCAACATGCAATTGCATGGAAGAATAATTTACCAGGGCTGCCTCGTGAATATTAATGTATAAACCATCAGCGGTTTTCATCATCAGCGGCGTTTGAACTGCATATTCATCAGGTTCATTCATTTCTTTTGGATTGTTTGATAAAAGCGGGATATGCCAATCCTCCACTTCACTTAGTTTCGAAGTAATGTATTTATATTCGTTTTCATCATAATCTCCGGGTATCCAAAATGTTTTATGATCGCCGGTAAGGTTGAACTGCGTCAGTTCATCGGCCACAACAAAATATTTTAGGTTAGGCTGAAGTGGAAATTCGTACCTGAAGCCTACGCCATCTTCAAACACCCTGAAAATAATATTGAGCAAAAGATGTAATGAATCGTTTTGCTGCAGGTGAAAGGTGAGTTGCTTATAATGATTGCGTATCTGTTTTACTTCGCCCCACACCGGCTTCCAGGCTTCATCTACGGCTGTTGAGTCTGTTTTTATAAGTTGAAAATTACTGTCTAATGTAATATTGTTACTAAGCTTAAAGCCCAGGTTTGAAGCGAGAATAACAGGCCTTCCTTCAAAAAAAACTGCGTAATTGGGAACGCCTTTTTGATTTAAATTAAATTCAAATTTTATTTTATTCATGGAAGCGCCAGCGGCTTGCTGAGCCCATGCATTTGAATTAAGAAGACTTATAAAAATTAAACACAAAAAAAAATTTCTTATTGGCATTACGGCTTATTTTAAAATTAAGAGAGCAAAAAAAACGATTTATTTTTTGAAAACAAAATAGGAATAGGGGGGTAAATTAATATTCCCCGACAGGGCTACTGTTCCGCCTTTCATAGCATCTTCCCAGGTTGAGTTTTGTATAGTTGATGGCAATGTATAATCAATAGGCTTGTCTCTTAAATTCGAGATAACAAATACTTCTTCTTTGCCCAATGTTTTTGTAAAGGCACATACATCGTCAGTGGTGTATGATGTTAAGTTACCTCTTCGTATGGCATTGCTGCTGTTTCTGAAAGCAATCACTTTTTTGTATTCTGCAGTGATAGAAGGATTGATTGTCCAGTCTATTTTTTTAGATGTAAATGGAAAGACTAATCGGTATGGAGTTCCCACTTCCTGCCCGTCATATATCATAGGAATACTTTTCATATAAGCGACAACCACGAAGGCAGCCATAGAACCTTTTTCTCCACCAAACAATTCTAAGGGAGTACCATCAGAACCATTCACATCATGATTGGTGATATAGCGGATGATTCGTTGCCCATCAGAAGCGCCTTTATAGTCGCTGATATTTAAGCTGTCAATTGAAAGAACGGAATGTTGATGTTCATAAATTTTTTTAAGATCTTCAAAAAACCTGAAACCAAAGTTATAATCGAAGCCTGCTTCGAAATTACCGCTGCGGGCGCCCTCTGCCATCAGGAGTAATTTATGCGTTGAAATATTTCGCAAAGTATCAATCGCCTGCTTCCAGAAATCAACCGGCGGGCCATCAGTATAGTCACAGCGAAAGCCATCTATATTGGCTGCAAGCACCCAATATTTCATGGCGCTAATCATGGCCAGGCGCATGTCGGCATTTTTAAAATTAAGTTGGGCTACATCATTCCATCCGGTACCGGGCGGGCTTATAATATTACCTGAAGAATCCTGTAGATACCATGACTTATTACTTGTCCATGCATTGTCAAAAGAAGTATGATTGGGAACCCAGTCAAGAATAACAGCCATGTTTTTTTTATGCGCCCCGTCTACAATGGCACGCAAATCACTGATGGTTCCAAACTCGCTGTTAATGCCTTTATAAT
>JALYYM010000500.1 GCA_030946565.1 Bacteroidota bacterium
GATACTTCATGTCTGCAGAAACAAAAACATCGTATGGAGCGCCCGACCTGATCTGTGCGGTAAGTTGCCCTGAAGAGCCTACAATTAAATCACATTTGATGCCGCTGTCATCTGTAAAAGATTTGCACAATTCTTTCATAACAAATTGCATATTTGCGGCAACCGCTATTTTTAGTGTATTGTTTTCTTTTTGATTGCACGATGCTGACACGATAAAACAAAAAAATAGCAGAATTATTCTACCCATTTGATGAGTGCTTTTTATGTTTAGTGAGATCAAGATTTTGTTTTATTGTCAGCCACAGGATATCTGTATAGTTGTAACTTTTGGCAGTGTTAAGAGCCGCAAACTGGCTGTTATACATTAAGCCGATTGAAAAGTTTTTTGAAAAAGAAATTGAAGGGCCAACTAAAAACCTGTTTTGGTCAAACACATTGTACACTACTTTTTTTCCTGCATTGATGAATATTTCATCGCCCAAATTCATAGAAAGAAATTCGTCGGGCTTGCCATTTGATAGTTTCAGGATTTTAAAGTTCAACATACATGCATAACGAAAGCGAAAGTTAAATGTATGGCCGGATTGTATATCTCCACCTACAACATTTTTAAAATACCGTTCTTCAATTCTAAACCTTTGAAGCATTCCGAAGTGCTTATTTGAATTAGTAATTGCAAGCTCTTCGTAAGGGCGATATTCAACTTTACTTAATTTATCAGAAGTATAAAAACCCAGATGAGCGAAGCCTGCCGAGACTTTCATCGTGCTGCTTAGCTGATACCCTAAACCCGTTCGCACTATGTATTGATAAGGGTTACTAAATAAAGTATTCCACCGGTAACCGCCATCGAAGGACCATGTCCATTTATTCCCGATTTTTGATTGGTTATAATATTGTATCCATTGCTGGCTGCCTTTCTTTACATTTTTATTCTGCGCCAATGAAATCGTTGATAATCCAAGAGCGAAAATTGACATTACTACTTTCATATTTCTCATAAACAGTTTCCGGAAATCTTTCACTTTGATTCTTAAATTTAAAGCTTTTATCTATGTAGCCATTCGCATTGGCGCGCCCAGGCGAACAAAATTTTTCTAACAGACCGCGTGTATGCATCTCTCTAACAGTAATCCAAATTTTATAAACTGCAAATAACGACCAAGGGCACAGTCTTTCAGGATTGACAGCAACTTTTAAAAGAAGAAAGTTATTGTTGTTTTAAATATTGTTGCCTTGCAACATTTATAATTTTATGGGAACTTCAACAACCGTTTTATCCCATGCGAGTTTCATGACTGCCTGGTTTTCGCCTTTGTTGTCAAATTGAATGGTGAAGCCTTCAAGAGTATCATTTAATTGAGTAACCGGTGCAGTCACTCTTACCACATCATGTTTCTCATTATAACTATATGCGCCCCAATAATCAAGATCACTACTTAAAATAATTGTCCATTCTTTTTCCGCCGGGATAGTGAAAAGAGCATAAGAGCCGGCTTTAACTTTTTTGCCCGCAAACTCCACATCCCTGTAAAATTTAATTTCAGTTGCTTCGTTAGCGCCGGTCCTCCAAACCTTGCCGAAGGGAACAAGCTTCCCAAAAATTTCCCTGTCTTTCTTTTGAGGCCTGCTATACGTAACCCTTATAACGGCATTATCTCCCGGCTTTCTATCATGGGCAAAGTTATTAGGGTAATAAGCCATGTCCATTGGGCTTGCATCGGGCCCGGTGAATGCTTGTGCAAATGATACAGTACAAAATAAGATGAGCAGGATTGTAGAGAAAAAACTTTTTTTCATAATTATTTTTTTTAGTGCTTAAATTTTGGGTTAAAATATAATATAATTTATTAGTGATGCGATCCGCAGGCTTTAATATTTAACGCATTGCGGCTATAAGTTTTTTTGCAAAATGAAGATAGTGCTTTTGAGAATAGCTCATTATATCCGCCTGGTTATTACAAGACGACCCTGGTCATTCAGGGCCGGATATGCAGGCTGACTAAGGGTCTCACTACAGCAGTTTATATTATTATTGACTTTATGTATAAACTTTTCCGGCAAAGATGTTAATTCCAATATATTTGAACTCAAAATAAATAACTGCCGAAACAATTAAGAACGCGGTGATCTCGTTTGCATTTAAATATTTTCACGCTCCATGACTTCACTGCTTCCATCGCGTAAAAGACTACATGTAATTCAGTTAGCTGCATTGATATTCTTTACTGTTTCCGGTGGCCCTTATGGCCTGGAGCCCTTGCTTGGTTATGCCGGCGCAAATGGTGCCTTGTTACTTTTAATGATAACTCCTTTGCTTTGGGATGTACCTGCTATTCTTACGGT
>JALYYM010000520.1 GCA_030946565.1 Bacteroidota bacterium
GATACTGCACTGAAAACTGCAGATGCCGGTTACTTAACAAGGAGGCTCGTTGACGTTGCACAAGATGTGGTAATAAACGATGAAGATTGTGGAACGCTTAGAGGAATTGCTACGTCTGCATTGAAAGATAATGAAGATGTTATCGAACCTTTATACGATCGTATTTTGGGAAGAACATCTCTTCACAATGTTTACAATCCCCTTACGGAAGAATTGATAGTAGAAGCGGGTGGAAATATTACGGAGGAAATTGCCCGTAAAATAGATGAAGCAGGTGTTGAAAATGTTGAAATCCGTTCAGTGCTCACATGTGAAAGCCGTCGTGGTGTTTGTGTAAAATGTTATGGTAAAAACCTTGCATCTGGTTACACAGCACAAAAAGGAGATGCCGTAGGTATTATTGCTGCGCAATCAATCGGTGAGCCAGGTACGCAGCTTACATTGCGTACATTCCACGTGGGTGGTGTGGCAGGTTCCGCTTCAGTTGAATCTACATTGGCCGCGAAATTCGATGGTACTATCCAATTTGATGGATTGCGTACAGTCGATGCCGTTAGTAATGCCGGAGAAAAAATTAAAATTGTAATTGGCCGTACGGGCGAGGTTAGGATAATGGATGTAAAGAATGACAGGTTACTGATTACAAATAACGTTCCTTACGGCGCTACGCTAAATGTGAAGGACGGACAGAAAATCACCAAGGGAGAAGTGATCTGCACATGGGATCCGTTCAACAATGTAATCGTTTCTGAGATAGAAGGTGTGGTGAAATTTGATAACATTGCTGATGGTATTACTTACCGTGAAGAGGCAGATGAGCAAACAGGCCATAGAGAGAAAGTGGTAATTGAAACAAAAGATAAAGCTCGTATTCCATCTCTTCTTATTGAAGGAAAGAAAGAATCCAAAAACTATAACCTGCCTGTTGGCTCTCATATTATCATGGAGGAAGGCGAAGAAGTGAAGGCTGGACAGGTAGTAGTAAAGATACCAAGAGTGTTAGGCAAACTAAGAGATATCACCGGTGGTTTACCGCGTGTTACTGAATTGTTTGAAGCAAGAAATCCTGGTAACCCTGCCGTGGTTTCAGAGATAGATGGCGTGGTTTCATTTGGTAATATTAAACGTGGTAACAGGGAGATAATAGTTGAGGCAAAAGATGGCGTAGTTAAGAAGTACCTTGTACCACTTACCCGCCAGATACTTGCTCAGGATGGTGACTTTATAAAGGCAGGTATTGCATTGTCCGATGGACAAATTGCCCCCGCTGATATTCTTTCCATAAAAGGTCCTTTTGCAGTGCAGGAATATGTGGTGAATGAAATTCAGGAAGTATATCGCTTGCAAGGTGTAAAAATCAATGATAAGCACATTGAAGTTATCGTGCGCCAGATGATGCGTAAGATCACAATCGAAGACGCTGGTGATACTAAATTCCTGGAAGGAGATACAGAAGACAGGTACGATTTTAATACCGAGAATGACTGGATCTTTGATAAAAAAGTAGTTACTGAATCTGGTGATAGCTCAAAATTGCGTCCGGGTAAAATAGTTACTTTGCGTGAAGTAAGAGAAGAAAATTCAGTGCTTCGCCGTGCAGATAAAAAGACGGTTGAATACCGCGATGCAAGGCCTGCAACTTCTTCACCATTGTTGTTGGGTATTACAAAAGCTTCACTGGGAACTCAAAGCTGGATTTCAGCGGCGTCATTCCAGGAAACAACCAAGGTATTGTCATCTGCTGCCATTCAAGGCAAAACAGACACAATGCTTGGCCTGAAAGAAAATGTAATAACAGGGCATCCGATACCTGCAGGTACAGGCTTAAGAGAGTTTGAAAATATGATTGTAGGCAGCAAAGAAGAATATGAATTGCTGATGACGGCTAAGGAAGCGATGGCTTATGACGAGGAAGAATAAACAGGTTTAAATAAATAAAATAGTTAAGGAGTTAGAGAAATCTTGCTCCTTTTTTTGTGATAAAAATTTGAAATCAAAAATTTGCTTTGGGCTTCATGCATTGGTTAGTCTAAACCATTTACTTTATACGTTATATTTGTTTAACTAAATTCAGTTATTATAAGCCTGCATAAATATTCACAAGCATTAGAAAATTAAACAAATGAATTTAAATACTACACACATAAAAGAGCAATTACACAGTTATCTTGAAGTAGTGGATGACAAAAAATTAAAAGCGATTTATACAATGGTTGAGGACGAAATAAAAGAAAATATTGTTGACTATAGTCCGGAATTTCAGAAGGAACTTGATAGCCGCGTAAATTATTATTTGAAAGGTGGCAAGATGGTTTCTCCTGCTGAAATGAATAAAAGGCTAAAGGCTTTAAGAAAGAAAAGAAGTTGACATTGGCCTATAACTATATTTTTGACCCCAATGCTGCTAATGAATATGAAGATGCATTATTTGGTATGAACGGAAAAGTGTAATTGCTGCTGATAAGTTTATCATACCTATTCAAAATGCTATCGATGCGATATGTAACCATCCCTATAGATATCGCAATATGTATAAGAATTTGCGGGAACTTTCTCTCAAGAAATATCCTTATAATTTGGTTTATTTTATCGATGACAAAAAGAAACTGATAATAATTACATCCATCTATCATCATAAAAGAAATCCTGAAGGGAAATACAATAAATAGAATCTTTAAAAAATTCCCTTTATTAAATATCAAACAAAATCAAAAGTTCCTACTCAGTCACAACCTTCGCCCCCAACACTTCCAGCGCAACACTATCCGTGCCTTTCGGCGCAAAATATTTTGTTTTGAAATCTTTAGATTGGCCGGGCGGCAATACTTCAAACACAGTTTCTTTATCTGTTTCAAGCAAAGCTTTTGTTTTACTATAAAAAGATAAATTTATATCCACGTCTTTAAATGTGGCAACTTTCGCGACATTGCTTATTACGCCTTTTACTACTGTTTGTCCGAGCAGATTTTTTTTATTATTTCCATTTACCAATAGAAACTTCGCCGGGTCTTTTTGCTCTTTTGCCAGCAGGCTATTTTTTGTTTCCTGGTAGCTTTCCTTTTCTGTATTGGCTTTTTTTTCTCCATCACTATTGCATGAAAATAAAGTGAAAAGAAAAATTGAGAAAAGGAAAAAGGGCTTTTTCATTGAGTGATTTTAGAAAGAAAATTAATCAAAATAAAAAATCAAATTCGTTAAAAACACAATCGGTTAACGTGATCAAACTTGCTGTGTAAAAGTAGTTCGTGTAATTCGCTTTAATTCGTGTAAATAAAATTATGCTTCCGTTCCCAGCCACAAAGCTCCGCCAATGCTGTTTCGTGCGGCGCCGGTAACAGATGCCAACACTGTGTATTGCTCACGCCACCTTAGGGTTCCTAGCAATGCCATGATCAACGCTTCCTTGTATTTAACAACATCAGCAGGCGGTATATAAATTTCAAAATTAACTTCTTCAAAGTTTTGTTTCAGTCTCGAAATTAAGAAGGTGTTGAAAGCGCCGCCTCCTGTGATGAAAACATTTTGCTTTTCTTCTTTTGCAAATGGCTTAAGAGAATTTTTTATTTGAATACAAATATGTTCGGTATAAGTTGCCAGCGCATCTTCCATTCTTATTTTAAATGATTTTATAATTGGGAAAACAGTATCTGTGCCAAAACTGTTCGCTAATGATTTCGGATAATCAAGCGTATAATATTTCAATAAATTTAATTTCTCTAAGAGTTCGTCATGTATTTTCCCCGTGGCTGATAATTTTCCTTCATCATCATAAGACAAGCTCTTTTCACCGGCAAGCATATTTAAAATCCGGTTTGCTGCACACACATCAAAGGCGACTATTCCATCTTCATTTTTTATTGACAGGTTCGCAATGCCTCCGATATTTAAAAAATAATTGTATCCCGGAAATAATAATTTTTCCCCCAACGGAACTATCGGTGCGCCTTCCCCGCCAAAGGCAATATCCATCGCCCTAAGGTCGCTCACCACCGGAAGTCCTGTCACTGCTGCAATAGCGGCGCCATCTCCTAACTGATGCGTCATGTTTTGTTTTGGTAAATGAAAAGTCGTATGCCCATGAGATGATATAAGATTTACTTTATGCTGTAAATTATTTGCTTCAATAAATTTATTAATTTTTAAACCAATAAATCTTCCATACTCAGCATGTAATAATTGATAATCGCGGGCATTCATCTCAGTCGTGAGCCGAAGCTTATGTTGCCAGGCTTCATCATATTCAATACAATTAGCAGCCACGATTTCGTAATCCCACTTTCCTGCAATTTCCTGCAGTTCGGCAAATACAATGTCAAGCCCATCAAGCGAACTGCCACTCATTAATCCAATTACTTTATAAAGCATAAGACTTAATTTGCACGTTTAAATTTTGATCCAATATTTATCGAATTTAGATTTGTTCAAATTTATAACTTTAAGCATTCAGGCGTCACCTCAACAACAACATTAAAAATTAATAAATGGTACATAATCTTAGCGATAAACATTCGTTGGTGAGCAACTGGTTAAGCGAGTTAAGAGATATAGATGTACAACAGGACAGGCTTAGGTTTCGCAGGAATCTCGAAAAAATTGGAGAGGTCAGCGCTTATGAAATAAGCAAACAGCTTCCGTGGATCGAAAAAGAAATTACGACTCCATTAGGTATATCCGCTTGTAAGGTTCTGGAAAAACAGCCGGTACTGGCTACTATTTTGCGTGCCGGCCTTGCCATGCACAACGGCTTGCTCAACTATTTTGACAAAGCAGATAATGCATTTATAAGCGCCTATCGCAAACATAAGCCGGACGGTTCATTTGAGATCAGCCTCGATTATATCAGTTGTCCTGAAATGGAAGATCGCGTGGTGATTGTGTCTGATCCGATGCTCGCTACAGGATCTTCTTTAGTAAAAACAATGCAGTTTATTCGTGAAGAAGGCAGCCCATCGGAGATTCATATTGTATGTGCGTTAGCTTGCACGGTGGGCATTGAGTACGTATTAAGGGCTGAGCCAAAGGCTGTAATATGGTGTGGTGATATTGATGATGAATTAACCGCGAAAGGTTACATCGTCCCCGGCCTCGGAGATGCGGGAGATCTCGCTTACGGCGTGAAAGTTCAAATGTAAATTTGGGAACTAGCCCCAATTTATTATAGGCAGGTTGTTTTGAATTAGTTTTGATTTTTGTATTTTACTTTTTTAGAGAAATCATAGCGCGGATTTCAAATGAAAAAGTATAATATTCTATGATCCACTGATCCCTTGAATAATTTTAAAACGTATCTTTAAACTCTGAACTTTCGCTTAATGAAAAAATATATCTGTACCATCGTTGTGCTTATCTGCCTTACTTTTTTTGCAAAAGCGCAAGACCCGCATTTTTCCCAATTCTTTTCTTCGCCCCTAACGTTAAACCCTGCACTTACGGGCAAATTTAACGGCACTTTACGCGTTGCAGGAAATTATCGTAACCAGTGGCCGGCGTTTAATAATGTTTATACGACATCAACATTAAGTGTTGATTTTGCAATTTTGAAAAGCCGGCTTCCGGACTTTGATACATGGGGGATCGGCATACTTGCACTTACTGATAAAGCTGGCGGCGGCATTCTTACAAATAATTATATCG
>JALYYM010000525.1 GCA_030946565.1 Bacteroidota bacterium
ATTTGCACATACCGCATAAAGCGTTCAGCTATGGCATCTTTATCTATTTCAATCATAATTTCTTTCATTACTCAATGGATAAATGGTTACTATGAATTTGTTTCACAAAATAATAAAGAACAAGATGTTTCAGTGTTTTAATTTCCTTTGGGTTAAGGTTGCAACTTTTCTAGCACATAATAAACGATAGGGCAAAAGGTGGAATTCTTCAAGGTGATGTTTGGCCGTTTCAATAAAACGTCTTCGTCAGTGTAAGGAAAGCGATGGCAATCGCCCGGCCTGTTGTCGTAAATATTGCAGTAATTATCTTCTCCAAGAAAAGGACAGGGAGCGCTCCGGGCAACATAATCGCCATCCTCATCGAGCCGCAGATAAGTTTCTATAAAATCTCCTTCTTTCATTTTTAAATGCCGTGAAATTCGTTTGATATCAGGCGTTTTAAAACGCGGTGAAAAACTTTTACAACAGTTGGCGCATTTGAGACAGTCAATCTTTTCAAATGCTTCCTCATGCAACACGGGTAAGGCCTTCAACACTTTGTTCTTATCCGCACGTTTTAAAAAGTCTTTATATTTCTTTTGATTTTGCGCTGATTTTTTCTCCCAATTATGCAACAAATCCTCTTTCATTTTGTAAATATACAGATGCCCGCCAACTTGTTATTTTGTAAAGATTTTTCTGCTTTTTGAAACGTAACTTTGCGAACTTAATTTTATTTATAGTAATGAAAAGTGCTGTAAGCAAGTTGTAGATAAGGCATTTGAAGAAAATAAAAAGACAAAAATGAATTTATTTGAAAAGCAGTCTGCTGCATTTGCGACGAGACATATTGGCCCTGATGAGGACGAAACTAAAAAAATGCTTGCTGAAATTGGTGTTGCTTCCCTGGACGATCTTATTGATAAAACTATACCCCGTGGTATCCGGCTTCCTCAACCACTTGATATTCCTTCCGCAGTGGGCGAAGCGCAATACCTGGCAGAACTAAAAGAAATAGCTAACCAAAATAAAGTCTATCATTCTTACATAGGCCAGGGTTATTATGACACCCTTACGCCCAGTGTTATTTTGCGCAATCTTTTTGAAAACCCGGGATGGTACACGCAATACACGCCCTACCAGGCTGAGATAGCGCAAGGCCGTTTGGAAAGCCTGCTCAACTTTCAGACCATGGTAAGCGATCTCACTGCTTTACCGATCGCCAATGCAAGTTTGCTTGATGAAGGCACGGCAGCAGCAGAAGCAATGGCGATGCTTTTTAATAACAAAAACAAAGACCATGACCAGATAACTGCGCCTAAGTTTTTTATTGACGAAAAAATATTTGATCAGACAAAAAATATTTTAAAAACAAGAGCGAAGCCTGTTGGTATAGAAATCGTGTTTGGCAATTTCAAAGAGGCTCAATTCGATGAAACCTTTTTCGGCGCCATTGTGCAATATCCAAATAGCGAAGGAAGCATTGAAGACTACAGGGAGTTTATTGAATCAGCACACGCATCAAATGCGCAAGTGATAATGGCTACCGATTTATTAGCGCTTACCTTATTAAAGCCGCCGGGCGAATTGGGGGCGGATGTCGCGATTGGTTCTTCTCAAAGGTTTGGCGTACCGATGGGCTATGGCGGCCCGCATGCAGCTTTCTTTGCAACAAAAGATGAATTTAAAAGAAATATACCTGGAAGAATAATTGGCATAAGTGTAGATGCACAGGGCAACCGCTGCCTGCGCATGGCTTTGCAGACAAGGGAGCAGCATATAAGAAGAGAAAAAGCAACATCAAATATTTGTACAGCGCAAGCATTGCTGGCAAATATGGCAGCTATGTATGCAGTGTATCACGGCGCTGAAGGATTGATAGATATTGCGAAAAGAATTTCTTTATTGACACAAACGCTTGCAGACGAATTGCAGGATGCAGGATTTGAATTGCAAAATCAAAATTACTTCGATACCCTTACTTTTAAAATTGAAGATGCGTCTGCTATCAGGGATATGTCTGATAAGCATGAGGTCAATTTTTATTATTCCTCTGAAAACCTTGTAACTATTTCTTTGGATGAGACCACAACAAAAAGTGACGTACTTAATATAATTAGTGTGTTCTCGTCAGCCTCAGGTATTGATACCTCTACGGCAACTTTTGATAATGACGCATCATTAGATAACATTCCTTCTTCGCTCACAAGAACATCCGAATTTTTGACGCATCCTGTCTTCAGCAGCCATCGAAGCGAAACAGAAATGATGCGTTATTTAAAACTGCTTGAGAATAAAGATCTTTCCCTCACTACATCCATGATCGCATTGGGTTCATGTACCATGAAGCTGAATGCGGCTACTGAATTGATACCTGTTAGCTGGG
>JALYYM010000532.1 GCA_030946565.1 Bacteroidota bacterium
GTTTGCAAGTTTCCGGTAGGGTAGAGATGATACAAAATATGGTTGATAATTTTGCTTTCCTGGTAGATAAGATCGGGTATATTCCTAATGGTAATCGCACTTATTTTGTGGGGCGGTCACAGCCTCCTTTCTTTTCTTGTATGGTAATTTTGTTGAGTGATGAAAAAGGGAAAAGAATATTGTTTGATTATTTAGCGCAGCTCGAAAAAGAATATAATTTTTGGATGAAAGGAAATGAGCAGCTTAGTCTCGAAAATCCCAATGTAAATCATGTAACGCTTTTGCCCGATGGAAGTATTCTCAACCATTATTGGGATAAATACGATACCCCAAGGCCTGAAGCATATCAAAAAGAAATAAAGCTTTCGCAGGGCGTAGAAAATAAAAAAGATTTATACAGGCACTTGCGTGCCGCGTGTGAATCCGGCTGGGACTTCTCTTCACGCTGGTTTAAAGATCATGATGAATTTAAAACCATTCATGCTGCGGATATTATCCCGGTTGATCTCAATTGCCTCTTATTAAATCTCGAGCAAACGATTGCGGGAGCTTATGACTATTCCGGAGATAAAGCGTCCGCAGGGAAGTTCATAACGTTAGCGGTTAAACGTAAAGACGCCATTGACAAATATTGCTGGAATGAAAGGAAAGGGTTTTATTTTGATTATGATTATACCAGTTCATCTCAAACGAATTCTTTCACGCTTGCGGCAGTTTTTCCTTTGTATTTTAATACAGCTTCTCAAAAGCAAGCAGATACTGTTGCGGAAATAATTAAGAAGGATTTTTTAAAATCCGGCGGCCTTATCACTACAACTGAAACGACGGACCAGCAATGGGATGCGCCAAATGGATGGGCACCGTTGCAATGGATTGCCGTAAAGGGCCTGCAGAATTATGGTCATACAGAATTAGCCAGGGACATTGCTCAACGATGGATGAAAATAAATGAGGAAGTTTATCGTAACACGGGAAAGATGATGGAAAAGTACAACGTCGTTGCGACAGACCTTACAGCGGGTGGAGGAGAGTATGAAGCCCAGGATGGCTTTGGCTGGACAAACGGAGTTTATTTGGCGTTGCAGCAACTTTTGGAAAGTTCAAAGCTTTCCAAAAGTTAGGGTTAATTCTATCCTCTCGATAATGATTGTCCTTTCGAAAACAGAAAGAAAAGCTGGAAATTCTTAAATTTGCTATAAACGAATCTAACATGTTACAAACTCAAGATGATAATTTGATTATCGACAATATTGTAGAAGAAGTACAAAAATTATCGCCTGGTGAGCAGCAACAACTTCTTATTAAAATCCGCCTCTCAAATTATTTGAAAAAAAAAAGGAAACCAATTGCCAATTTTGATAAAAAGAAAATCAAACCGCCTACACTAAAGCAAATAGATAACTGGAAGCATTCATCAAGAATTAGTAAATGAGAATAAAGAAATATGTTCTCGATGCTAATATTTGGCTGAGTTATTTCATGACCCAACGAGAACAATATTTAGCCGGAATTATTATTGAGAATGAACTTACTTTATTTTATAGTGATGAGTTGTTGCAGGAAATAAAAAGAGTCGTAGGTTACAAGCACCTGGAAAAGTATAAACTGGATGGATATAAAATATCCCGGTTTATTCAAATAGTTGCTGTACATTTTGAATTGATTTATCCTATTAAAAATTACATTCCCGAAGATCAAGACGACAATTATATTGTTGCATTAGCTTTACAAACAAACAGCGGATTTATCACAAGCGGGGATTCCCATATTTTATCTCAAAAAGAAGTTCTTGAAAAAAAATATACAAAGCTGATTATTATTACAAAGGCAGAATTTGAAAAGAAATTTTCGTAGGTCAACCCACCTTCTCCATTACATGAAACCCATAAGGCTCTATAATCAAATACTCATCATCGTTCCCAACATTATATTCGTTACCGCTCCAGTGATCATATAACTTTTGCGGAGCATAACCATTTTCTTTAAAAGCATACCAGGTTACAAAAGCTTCTTTGTCACTAAAGTTGAATAAACAAAATATTTGCTGTTCATAAGTGTGACGTATGAAGGAAGCTACATGAATATTGTGTGGCGCTATCCAGGTAAGGTTGCTTCTATCTTCAATGGCCGGCAATTCTTTGCGAATGCTTAAAAGCTTTTTCGTACCTGAAAATATTTGATTTTCTATAGTTCCCTCCTCGTCTTTTAATTTATTCTTTTCCCAATCAATCATCGGGCGGTGCATCCACCTGTTGTCGTAGCTTTTGCCCGGTTCACTCAAATAGGCGGTATTATTTATATAGCCGATTTCATCCCCGTAAAATAACATCGGTAATCCCCCGATAAAAAAGCTGAAAGCCTGCATCATTAAAATCTTACGGATGGATAATTCAATTTGATGACTGTCGTTTCCTTCCGTTGCTTTTTCTAAACCGGACAGAGATGCCAATGATCCACTGATACGTGCATCACCTGTTTTAGGATTGAAAGAAAAGAGGCCACCACGTGAAGGTGAGCCATCATATTTACCCGAATAATAATCTTTCATAAACTGCCTGTGTGCGTAGGCGTTATATCCCGCCTGCTCTATCATATCATCATCATATCCTAACCCGATATCATCATGGCATCTTGTGTAAGTAATCCACGAGGTACCAAAAGGCTTTTGCAATAAAACCTCCTGTGCAGCCAGCATTACACGTGTATCACCCGTCGCCAGTGCATCCCATTGCAATGCCATCTGCGGAGCTTTGTAAAGGAAGTCACATTCTCTTGCAACAAAATCTCCACTGCCGAAGTATGCCATAATTTGTCGTGGGCGTTGTATAGCCTCTCCAAGTATTGCCATTCCCGGCGTGGCAACCTCAACACATAATTTTATCAATCGTAAAAGCGTATGCGCCTGCGGCAGATTAGTGCAGGTAGTTCCCAACTGCTTCCAGATAAATGCCGGTGCATCGATCCGTAAAATATCTACACCAATATTTGCATAAAAAAATACGGTGTCAAGCATTTCAATAAATACTTCCGGGTTGTGATAATTAAGATCCCATTGATAATTATGAAAAACAGTCATCGCCCATTTATTACATTCTTCTACCCAGATAAAATTGCCGGGAGCAGCCTCCGGAAAAATTTCCTTCATTGTTTTTTCGTACTCATCCGGGAGAGTGCGGTCATCATACATGTAAAAGAAATCCTGGTATTTTTTTTCGCCTGCTTTTGCTTTTAATGCCCATTCATGTTGGTCTGATGCATGGTTGAGCACAATGTCAGTCATGAGATACATCTTCCCCTCCAACATTTTTTTCTGAAGTTGTTGCAGGTCTTCAAGCGTCCCAAAGCGTTTGTCAATTTTCCTGAAATCAGAAACCGCGTACCCTCCGTCACTGGCTTCCGGCGGGCTTTTGAACAAAGGCATTAAGTGCAAAACATTTATACCTAAATCTTTCAGGTAGGAAAGTTTTTCTTCAAGATGTGAAATGGTGCCGGCAAACCTGTCCACATACAAACTCATTCCGCAGAGCTCATTGCTTATGAACCAATGTTCCTTTTTGAGTTTTTCAATATCCCGCTCTTTTAATTGTTGCGCACGATTTTCAAAGGCAAGATATATGGTTTGAAGAAGCCTTGTAAAGAGCGCATCGTAATTTTTATCATTGCTATATATTTCTTTGAACAATGTATCTATGGCGGAGGCATTTGCTATAAATCTTGTATAAAAGGAATTATAATTAACATCTTTTGAAGATGGGTTTCCCAGGATCTCCGCAACCTGCGAATGAAGTTTAAAATCGTACATGCGTTAGCGTTATTAATCAAAAATCTGGCTGCTTAAATGTTTAAAGGCTTCCATGGCGCCCATGTATTCACAGGTTCTTGCGCCAGCTTTATTACCGTTTGCAATAATTAATTCCCAATCTTCTGTTTGCATCGCCTCTATCATTTGTAAAGAATGATTACGCAGTTGGTATAAAATGGCTCCCACAAAGGCATCCCCTGCACCCGTGCTGTCAATAGATTTTACAGGTATTGTACTAACTATTGTTTTATTTTTTTCATGCATCAGCAATGTGCCTTCTTTGCCTAAAGTAATGGCAAAAGTAGCGTTGGTTTTTTCTGATAAAATTGTTGCTGCCACATTCACTGAAGAACTTCCGGTGAGCAACATCGCTTCTTCATCGCTTACTTTAAAAAAGTGACAGCGCTCCATAAAATACCAGCTCTGCTCAATGAAAGAAGCTGTATCTGTTTTCCAAAGCAACTGCCGGTAATTAGGATCGAAGCTGATAAAAATATTTTTATCCAAAGCTTTTTGCAGTAAAGCCTTGTATGCCTGTTGCAAAGGCCCTGGCAGAAATGCAGTAGCCGATCCAAAATGAATAATTGAAAAAGAGTCGAGGTCAATTCCTACCAAATCATTTTCAGTAAGCTGCCCATCGGCGCCGCGGTTAAAAACAAAATCTCTTTCGCCATCAGGCATAAGAGAAACAAAAGCAAACGTGGTAAAATAATTTTTATCCTGCACCATCCAAATCGTGGATACGCCAAAGTCTTTCATGGTATCAACCAACTGCTGTCCAAACGGGTCTGCGCCTACTTTTGCAGAGAGCAAAACATCACCACCCAAGGCGGCGATTGCCGCTGCTACATTCGTAGGAGCGCCGCCGGGCTTTTTCAAAAAATGTTCTCCTTTGGAAAGCGGTGATCCTGTATCTGTACAGATCATATCTATTAGTGCCTCGCCTATACATAATATTTTCATGGTAAAGTTTTTATTACACGAATCATAAAACACGAATTACATGAATGCAATCTTGTTTGTGTTCTTTTCATACAGAATTATTTTAAAGTTTTTCCTTACATGAATGCAATCTCGTTTGGGTTCTTTACTGAAATTAATTAATGTGCGGCCGTTAGAATCGGCATGTCTTCCGGCACTGTTGTTCCCTGCTTTATTTTCGAAGATTTTATCAGGGTTGTTGCAAATGCTGCTATCAATAAAAATACTCCTGCAAATGAAATTGCCTTACCGGGATCATTACCTAAAAAATTCCTGAGTACAAAACCGAATGTAACATTTTGAAGTATCATCGGGATAACGATCATCATATTGATGATACCCATGTATACACCATATCTTTCTTTAGGGATATCATTTACCACCATCAGGTACGGCACGCCCATCATGCTTGCCCACGCAATTCCAAATCCCGTCATTGGCGCAAAGAGCAAATATTTATTTTCAATATGAGGAAAGATCAAAAGTCCGATGCCCGCCATTATAAGGCAAACAGTATGCACCAATTTCGGGCTGTATTTTTTTGCCAGCCCTACCAATGCAAAGGCTGATAAAAACGTCGCAACATTGTACCATCCATTTACAAGGCCCGTCCAGCCTACCGCTTCTTCATACAAAGATTTATTAAGCACAGGCGATGTATGCCACACGGATTGCGCAATACTCTTCGATGCATTTTGCCAATAACAAAATAATGCGTACCACTGAAAAAGATAAACAAGCCCGAGTTGCCACATCACGGGAGGCATGTCTTTTATAGCAGAAAAAATTTCTTTGAAAGGTTCGGCAATCCCTTTTTTTGCTGCTTTCAATGCAGCCAGTTCTTCTGCGGTGGGTGGTATTTCAGGCGTTTTATAAATTGACCAACTCACAGATGCAATAGAGCAAAGAGAACCTAAAAAGAAAGAGCCAAAAACCCAATAAGGAATTTGGCCATGCGTACCGGTTATATGTTTTTGAAAAAAATACAAAGAAACATTTGCCAATGTAATCCCAAGCCCGGTAAAAAAGCTTTGAGAAAGAAAACCGGTGGCATGTTGCTCGGGAGGAAGTTTATCTGCAATAAAAGCTCTGTATGGTTCCATCGCTGTATTATTGGCCGCGTCTAAAACCCAAAGCAATCCAACCGCCATCCACAGCGAACTGCTGAATGGATAAAGAAACAAGCCGATGCTGCAGAATAAAGCGCCAATAAAAAAGTAGGGCTTTCGGCGGCCAAATCTTGGTGACCAGGTCTTATCACTCATCGCACCAATGATAGGCTGAATCAATAATCCCGTCACCGGCCCGGCTAAATTGAGCAAAGGAATCTGGTCGGGGCTTGCGCCTAAAAAATCATAGATAGGATTTACCGCACTTTGTTGTAAGCCAAAACTATATTGAATACCAAAGAAGCCGACATTCATATTTATAATCTGGGAAAAGGAAAGGCGTGGTTTTAGGAATGAAAGTTTACTCATAAATATCAATCGTTATTAAATATAAAGATTTTTCGTTCGCGTAAAATATTAGCGGAATAAATATTTCCGAAATGTAATAATGTTGATGGTATTACATTCTTTTTATTGCAGCAATTAAACATTTGCATTACCGCAAGCGGGTTAACCTTATGCAATAAAAAACTGTAGTAAAAAATAAACGGCCAAGTTTCATACCTTTCTCTTATAAAAAAAGAATGGAACAGTATATAATTGGAATAGACCTGGGAACGGGAAGCACAAAAGCAGTTGCTGTAAATTATTCAGGAGAAGTAATTGCTTCCTCGCAGTTTCACTATTCCAGTTTGGATACACCGCATGGTTATTCAGAGCAGGATCCGGAAATAATATGGAAGGCATTCAGAAATTGCCTGATTGATGTAACGAATATTGTAAAGCATGTACCCTTTGCTGTTAGTTTCAGCAGTTGCATGCACAGCCTTATCATTATTGATAAAAATAACAGACCCCTTACCAACCTAATCACCTGGGCAGACACGCGGAGTGAAAAGATTGCTGAAGAAATTCGCCGGTCGGAAATGGCTGAAACTATTTACAGGCAAAGCGGTACGCCCATTCATTCTATGTCGCCCCTTTGTAAAATTATTTGGTTTAACAGGAACGAGCCCGAAATTTTTAGCAAGGCTTTTAAATTTATTTCTATCAAAGAATTTATATGGTATAGGTTATTTGGCTTGTATGAAATTGATCAATCAATCGCTTCTGCCACCGGCTTATTTAATATTGAGGAGAATGTTTGGAACAAAAAATCTTTACAGTTGTGTGGTATCAATGCCGGGCAACTCTCTGCTATCGTGCCTACCAATTTTGTGCGAACTAACATTATTCCGGAAATCGCTGATGAACTAAAAATTGCCAAAGAAACTACTTTCTGTATAGGTGCAAGTGATGGGTGCCTGGCTAATATAGGCAGCTTCTCTGTAGAGCCCGGCACTGCGGCGCTTACCATAGGAACGAGCGGCGCAGTACGAATAGCACATAGTGCACCGGTATTTAATTTTGGTGCAATGATTTTTAATTATGTGCTGGAAGCCGGTACTTTTATTTGCGGTG
>JALYYM010000537.1 GCA_030946565.1 Bacteroidota bacterium
CAATTTTCAAATGGCCTTGTACTCAAAATAACTTTTGCATCAGGGTACTGTGTCATGTGCTCCTTATACCAGGGATAGCAAGGGAAATCAACCGTAGCCTCGTAGCCATCATACAATGCATCCCAATCGGTTGTTCCTGTTGCTTTCAGTGTTGTCCAATAATGAAGATTTTCAGGATGTACCAGCAATTGCTTCATATGATACGTTTTACTAAAGCCGAGAATTTCAAGTGCTTCTCTAAGCGTGTTTGTGCCGGTACGCGGTAAACCGGCTCCGATAATTTTAATTGACATTTTAAGGAGAGATTTTCGTAATGTAATAGTCTAAGATAATATTTAATTTTACCGGGATGAAAAATAATTAGCCGTCCGGCCATTCTATTTAGTAATTGGCTATACACTTACCGCCAATTGTTATTACATTGCATCACTCTACCTTATCGGAAAACTCCGCTTCCATAATTTTTATTTCAAACGAACTCAAATTACTTCCATGAAGAAAGCGTGTTTTTTCCTATTATTATTTTCGGGAATAGCTGCTATTGCAGTTGGCCAGACGACTACTAAAGATTCTACCGGCAAAAAGTTGCCACCACCTAAAGATCGAAATATGTTTGGCCTTCACGTTCCGCGGGGGCTTGTTAAAACTTCTGATGGATTAGCAGATGGCTATGTGCTGTTTGGAGTTCCGAATTCTCCATTGGTTTATTTAATCAATCGCAAAGGCGAAGTGGTACATCAATGGAAAAGCAATTACGGAAGCTCTGCTGTAAGCGCTTATTTACAACCGGACGGTTCATTAATTCAAAACGTTGTTGATCCTGACTTCCCGGTGTTTGCCGGCGGTGGGGAATCCGGAAGAATACAAAAAATTTCGTGGGATAGTAAAATACTTTGGGACTTTGAATATGCCACTGAAGAATATTTGCACCATCATGACTTTGCAGTGATGCCAAACGGGCACATACTTGCGATTGCGTGGGAAGCGAAGACGGCTGAAGAAGTAGCGGCAGCGGGACGAAAACCTAATATGATTCCTAAAGCAGGCTTATGGCCGGATAAGATAGTGGAGATTGTGCCGGATGGACAACGTCATGGAAATATTGTTTGGGAGTGGCATATTTGGAACCACCTGGTGCAGGATTTTGATTCAAAAAAAGCCAACTATGGCAAGCCGGCTAATCATCCCGAGCTTTTAGATTTCAATGTTGGCGACACCGTTCCACCTCTTATGACGCAAGCTCATATGGATAGCATGCGTACTAACGGACATGTGTGGAGAAACCAAACACCTGAAAATGAAGGATCGGAGGTGTATCATTTTAACGCAATAAAGTATAATGCAGATCTTGATCAAATCGTTTTCAGTTCGCCAAATATGAGTGAGATTTTTATAATAGATCATAGCACCACCTCCAAAGAAGCTGCCGGGCATAAAGGCGGCAAATATGGAAAGGGCGGTGACTTCTTATATCGCTGGGGAAATCCAAAGAATTATCATCATGGAGATTCTGCTGACGAAAAACTATTTGGCCAGCATGATGTCCGCTGGATTGAAAAAGATAAGCCTGGAGCCGGTGACCTAACGGTGTTTGATAACGATGTCCCCAGCGCCAGCCATATTCCCTATTCTGCTGTATTGGAACTAACCACTCCTACGGACAAAAACGGAAATTATTTTTTGGAGAAGAATGGAACGTTTGGACCGGAAAAGCCTACGTGGAAATACATGGCGGCTGATACCTTTTCCTTTTTCAGCAGTTTTATTTCCGGGGCTCACAGGATGTCTAATGGAAATACATTTATTGACCAGGGAGCAGCGGCCAGGTTTTTTGAAGTAACTCCGGAAGGCAAGATCGTTTGGGAATATTGGAATCCTTACCGGGGTGATATACACATGCCAAACGGCGATCCAATAAATCCAATTCCGCTAACGTATTTCGCATTCAGGGCGAACTTTATTCCGGCAGATCATCCGGGCCTTGCAAATAAAAAACTGGAACCTTTAAATCCCCAGCCGGAAGCTTTTAAGTTGCCACCGATGCCACCACCGCCGGGTCAATAAAAATAAATCCACACCCTCATGTAAAAAGACTGTATATAGATTTTTATTTAAAAAAAATTAAGCATCATCAAAATGAAAAAGTCGTATGCATTTCTCTTCCTGTTTATAATTGTATCCAAAGGAATTTTTTCTCAACCTGCAATGGATGGAAAAGATTCATCAGGTAAAAAAAATCCTCCACCTAAAGACCGGAATATGTTTGGCCATAATATTCCCCGAGGTTTAAAAATTAATTCTCCGGGACTG
>JALYYM010000538.1 GCA_030946565.1 Bacteroidota bacterium
GCCAATATGATTTTTTCATGGGGCAATAATCATAGTAGACAGGCTCAGCGCTAAGTTTGGTAGCTTTGGCTAAAGCATACATATTAGTGGAGAAGTTTGCAAAATGCTCTCTTTGATGTTTAATGTCCTTGTTTTCTGAAATCTGCTCTGCGTCTTTCAAAAGAGCTTTGCGTGTGTCTTCACTGGCCATTTTATCATCCATGCTGTTGAGCGCTTTTATAAAGTCTGCGGCATTTGATGAAGCTGCACCAGCGTTGCCTGCTACCAAAGCATTTTTAATGTCATAGTAAGAATGAAGGAGTTGAGATTGAGGAATATTGTTGTCCTGTGCAAAACTCTTTTGAAGAAAAGCTATTGCAAGAAAGACGATTAGAAAAAATACCTTTTTACCTCTTGAAATAATTGATGAGCTATTTTGCTCAAGAGAATGTGTTTTCATTTTTTTTAATTTGATGTATATGATAAAATAGTTACAGTCCCGAAAAGTCCGGGACATAAAAAATTTACATCAAATCATATTTGAAAACTCTGTATCGCTATGCGAATATCTGGTATGGGAGGATGGTAACTTCGGACAAAATATTTAATGGACGGAGTTTCCAGGGAAGAAAATAAATTACCGTTATTATAAAAGGTGAAGAAAAATGATGTAAAGAAAATTGAATTAGCAATGCTAACAGACCCTGGAACTGATTTATCCATTTGGCTAAACTTCAGCACACCATCGTTACAGCAATTGTCTTTTTCGTTATTTGAATCGTGATGATCTTTTGACGCTTCGTTGTGGTGGTTTGCTGCTGCACTGTGGTTATGGTCTTTCCCATTATCATGTATATGCATTGCTGTCTCAGCAATTACTTCATCGTGATGATGTTTTGTATTAAAGCCCATATCCATACCCAAAGCACACGAAAAACCTATGATGGTGTTTAGTGAAAACACAATCATTAAGAAGGCTGCTTTAATTTGTATGGATTTTTTTATTTTCATTTATTCTTTACAAATGTAGATGTAATAGCCCAATTCCTAAAGAATGAAATATGTATTTGCAAAAAATTATATAATTGTAAAGGTTAACGTAGGCGGTAAGAGTTATTAGTTACATCGAATCGCTTATGAAGTTCAAGGGCACAACTATTTCTTTTCATTTTATCATCAAAAAATTACCTTTGACTTCCTCTTGGCTAAAAAACGTCTTATATCATCCATATTGCTTTGTGCTTTTGCGGTAATTTTTGCACACAGCATTATCCCTCACCATCATCATGAGGTAGCAACAGTTTTACATCATGATGGCTCTCACGATGGCGACCATGATGACATAGATAATAATTTTTTAGCACATGCTTTTTCCCATTTTCAACATGGGAGTGCAACCACTATAATTTATGAAAACACTTCTTCCGTTTTTCAGGCTTCAAAATTTTGCATTGATAAAGAAGCGTTGTTATTTACACAATATGTTATCGGGCAACTGTATAAACCGCCTATAATACACGGGAAGCATTATTCATTCGCTTTTACTCCTTCCAATTATTCGGCATCCTGCCTGTTTAGGGGGCCTCCATTGGCATAGGCATCAGTTTGCCTTTTCGTGCCTTTACCTTTCTCCATTTTCATTTTTTATAACAGACTGTAGTCTTTCGCAATGCTGATTATTTATGCTTAATAAAATAATTCATTTCTCCATACACAATAAGTTGGTTATTGGCTTATTCACCTTGGCACTGATTGCCTGGGGTTCGTATTCATTGACCAAACTGCCCATTGATGCCGTGCCGGACATCACAGATAACCAGGTAATGGTTATCACCGTAACGCCCACTTTAGCAGCACAGGAAGTTGAAAGGCTGATAACATTTCCTGTAGAGCAAACAATGGCGAGTATCCCCAACATCCAGGAGATTCGTTCTTTCTCACGATTTGGTTTGTCACTGGTAACCATTGTTTTTAAAGAACATGTAGATATCTACTGGGCACGCCAGCAAATCAACGAACGGTTAAGCCTCGCGGGTAAACAAATTCCCGAAGGAATTGGAACGCCTGAAATGGCGCCGGTTACAACAGGCCTAGGCGAAATATACCAGTACGTAATCCATGCAAAACCGGGCTATGAAAAAAAGTATGATGCCATGGAATTGCGCACCATACAGGATTGGATAGTAAAACGGCAATTGTTAGGAACACCCGGCGTTGCAGAAGTAAGTGGCTTCGGAGGTTATGTAAAGCAATATGAAATCGCCGTGAATCCTGACAGGCTGCATAGCATGAATATAACCATTGACGAAATATTTACAGCGCTTGAAAAAAATAATCAAAACACCGGCGGTGCATACATCAATAAATCTCCCAATGCCTATTTTATAAGAAGTGAAGGGTTGATTACTAAAATAGCTGACATTGAAAATATTGTTATCAAAGTAAATAATAAAGTACCAGTGCTGGTGAAAGATGTGGCAACGGTGCAGTTTGGAAATAGTGTAAGGTATGGCGCAGCAACAAGAAACGGGCAGGGTGAAATTGTAACCGGTATTGTAATGATGCTGAAAGGCGCTAATTCATCAGCAGTAATTAATGCGGTGAAAGCAAGGATAGAGCAAATCAAAAAAACACTCCCTGAAGGGGTGGATATTGAACCTTTTTTGGATAGAAAAAAATTAGTTGATAATGCAATCGGAACCGTAGAAACCAATTTAATCGAAGGCGCATTGATTGTAATTTTCATTTTGATTTTGTTTCTCGGTAATCTTCGTGCAGGCCTGGTAGTTGCCTCCGTTATTCCATTGTCAATGTTATTTGCAATTTCTATGATGAACCTCTTTGGTGTTTCAGGAAATCTGATGAGTTTAGGCGCTATTGATTTTGGGTTGATAATAGACGGCGCTGTAATAATTGTTGAAAGCGTGTTGCATCGCATCTCCGGAAACAACATGCAAAAGGCTGGTGTTGCAAAATTAGACCAGTCGCAAATGGATGCACAGGTGCAGGAAAGCGCCAGCCGGATGATGAACTCCGCAGCTTTTGGGCAGGTAATCATCTTTATTGTGTACCTCCCAATCCTTGCGCTGGTTGGTATCGAAGGCAAAATGTTTGGCCCAATGGCACAAACAGTAATGTTTGCAATACTTGGGGCATTCCTTCTTTCTCTTACTTATGTACCTATGATGTCTGCATTGTTTTTAAGTAAAAAGACAACGCATAAAAGAAACCTTTCAAATAGGATGATGGATTTTTTTCAAAGGCTTTACAGACCTTTAATTAACTCAGCCATACATCACAGGGGCATCGTAATAATTATTGCAGTTCTGTTGCTTGCTGCAGCAACATTTGTTTTTTCACGGCTGGGAGGCGAGTTCATACCTCAATTAGATGAAGGAGATTTTGCAGTAGAAACCAGGGTACTAACGGGCAGTTCCATTGACCAGATAATTGATGCATCCACTAAAGCACAAAAAATAATTTTACAAAATTTCCCTGAAGTAAAGCAGGTAGTAAATAAAATTGGTTCGGGCGAAATACCTACTGACCCGATGCCTATTGAAGCCGGCGATATGATGGTAATCCTCAAGCCAAAAAAGGATTGGGTGAGCGCAACATCAAGAGAAGAACTGGCAGAAAAAATGCAGGAAAAATTATCTGTAATTCCGGGTGTAACGTTCGGCTTTCAGCAACCCATACAAATGCGGTTCAACGAACTGATAACAGGAGCTAAACAAGACGTTGTAATAAAATTATACGGCGAAGACCTGGATGTATTAGCAGAGGAAGCAGGAAAAATTGGTAAGCTGATAAAGCCTATTGAAGGCGTTGAAGATTTATATGTGGAAGAAGTAACAGGGCTTCCGCAAATTCAAATAAAATTTAACCGGGATAAGATTGCGCAATATGGTTTAAATATTACAGACATCAACCGGGTTATTAAAACGGCATTTGCCGGTGAAGCGGCGGGCCTGGTGTATGAAGGCGAAAAGCGGTTTGACCTTGTAGTGCGTTTAACCGAAGAAGACAGGAAAGACTTATCAGATGTTCGGGGCCTATTTATAAGTACGCCAACCGGCCAGCAAATTCCATTGGAAGAAGTGGCAAGCGTTGAATTTAAAAACGGCCCCAACCAAATACAAAGAGATGATACGAAGAGAAGAATAACCATTGGCTTCAATGTGCGCAACCGGGATGTGCAAAGCATTGTAAAAGAAATACAGGAAAAGTTAGATGCAAAGCTGAAATTACCGCCCGGCTATTATACAACGTATGGAGGCCAGTTTGAACATTTGCAGGCTGCTAATAAAAGATTGTCAATTGCAGTGCCTGTCGCCTTATTGCTTATACTTCTTTTATTATACTTCACTTTTAATTCCATAAAAGAAAGCCTGTTAATTTTTTCTGCAATCCCATTAGCAGCTATAGGGGGCGTGTTTGCTTTGTTGATAAGAGGAATGCCATTTAGTATTTCAGCAGGCGTAGGATTTATCGCCTTGTTTGGTGTAGCAGTATTAAACGGCATTGTATTAATTGCTGAATTCAACCGGCTGAAAGCAGATGGCATAACGGATGTTTATGAACGGGTGCTCAAAGGAACGAGCGTAAGGTTAAGACCTGTTTTACTAACGGCAGCCGTAGCATCTCTCGGCTTTTTGCCTATGGCGCTATCTACTACTTCTGGCGCTGAAGTGCAACGCCCCTTGGCAACTGTCGTTATTGGCGGTTTGATCTCGGCAACTTTCCTGACCCTTGTGGTGTTGCCCGTTTTATACATTGTATTTGAAAAGAAAAATAAAAAAAGTAAAAACATGAAGCCGCCTTTAAAGAGTGCTTTAATGATTCTATGCGTAACGTTATCCGGCTTGTTGCCTTTAGTTTCATCTGCTCAGAACGTCCCGGAAGCATTGACCTTACAGCAGACAATTGATACAGCTTTAAAAAATAACAGCAGCATTAAATCAGCCAATTATTCTGTGGACCTTCAAAAGGCATTGAGAAGAAGCGCCATAAATATTGATAAAACAAACATTACACTTACGCAAGGCCAGGTAAACAGCATCAATTATGACAACTACCTTAACATTGTTCAGCGATTTGAATATCCTTCCGTTTATACCAATCAAATAAAATTGGCGGATGCAAGAATAAAGGGCAGTGAAAGCCAACTTGAAATAAACAAGCTGAACCTTGCGAATAATGTAAAGACCGCTTATTACCAGTTGGTCTATTTCATAAATAAAAGAGCTTTGTTTTTCATGCAGGATACTTTGTACAACAATCTTGTAAAAGCAAGCAACATCAGGTATAGAACAGGTGAAAGCACGCTGCTCGAAAAGACAACATCCGAAGCCCAATCTTTAGAACTTAAAAACTGGATGCAACAAAATGATATAGATATTTTGATTGCCGGGCAGCAACTTCAAATATTATTGAACACAAGAGAAAATATAACGGTAACGGATACCACTATTTCTAAAAGAAAAATTCAACTGCCTGCTGATAGCAGTGTAATTGCAAACCATCCATTGCTCAAATACCTGCAGCAACAAATAGAAATAAACAGGAAAGAAACCGATGTACAAAAATCCAAAAGGCTTCCTGATTTTATCGTTGGATACTTCAACCAGTCGTTCAGGGGCATACAAACGGTAAATGGTTTCGACCAAAAATTTACAGGGTGGGACAGGTTTCATGGCGTCGAATTAGGGATTTCAATTCCTCTTTTGCCTGGCGGATATAAATCAAAAATTGCAGCGGCCAAAATAAATGAACAGGTAGCACAGGAAAATTTAGCGTACGAACAAACCAATCTTACGGGACAATTGAATATACTATTACAACAATATTATAAGCACAAAAGTGCTATTGATTATTATGAAAAAACAGCTTTGCCGCAGGCAGATCTTATAATTAAAAATGCAGAGAAAGGTTTCAGAATGGGCGAGCTCACCTACGTACAATACCAGCAAAGCCTTGCAACAGCATTAAAGATAAAGGCAGATTATGTTGACAACATTTACCAATATAACCAGGCAACCCTTGCAATAGAAAGCATCACCGGCATAAAATAAAATCTTCCATCTTCAAAAAAAATAAAATGAAGTCAATAATAAAAACGATTTGTTCAATACTTATTCTCACAGCAACTATTACTTCATGTTCTGATAGCAAAAAGAAAGAAAGCGAAGAGCAGGTTCAGGCAACAAAAGATAGTGCAACATCGAATGATGTAAGCCTGACTGCGGCACAATACAAGATGGCAGAAATAGAATTAGGTACTATAGAAATGCGAAACGTGAGCAGTGTTATTAAAGTGAATGGCGTGATTGATGTAGAGCCGCAAAATATGGTGTCGGTGTCAGCCCCGTTGGGCGGTTATGTAAAAAGTGCGGGCCTGTTGCCGGGAGAGCCTGTGCGCAAAGGACAAGTAATAGCAGTAATTGAAAATGCCGAATTCATAGATATTCAGCAGGATTATTTAGAAAGCAAAAGCAGGCTGGTTTTTCTGGAGCAGGAATTAAAAAGACAACAGGAATTAAGGAAGGAAGACATTAACGCGGCAAAAACGTTGCAGCAGGTTTCATCCGAGTATAATATGATGCGGGCAAAAATAAACGGGCTTGAGCAAAAGCTTTCATTAATTGGCATCAGCACAAAATCTTTACAGGCGGGAAAGATTTCCAGGACGAGTAATCTATATTCTTCCATCAATGGTTATGTAATGGAAAGCCATATAAACAGGGGTAAATATGTGCAGCCAAGCGATGTATTATTTGAGTTAGCTAATAAGAATGATATGCATCTTGCTCTAAATGTTTTTGAAAAAGATGTAAGGAAAATAAACCCGGGTCAGCCAATAAGATTTTCATTGGCTAACGAAACAGGTTATAACAGGATAGCAAAGGTTTTTCTTATCGGAAAATCTGCAGAACAAGATGGCACCATCCCAGTCCATTGCCACCTGGAAGTTCCTAACGATTCAGAATTATTGCCCGGCATGTACGTAAAGGCATTGATAGAAACCCGCACGGAAGATGTACCTGCTTTACCCGTGGAAGCAATCATTCAATCAGAAGCAAAAGATTATATTTTTATCCAGGCCGATACTGCACAAGGCAAAATTCATTTTAAAATGATACCGGTAATAAAAGGAATGGAGGAAGAAGGATTTGCG
>JALYYM010000542.1 GCA_030946565.1 Bacteroidota bacterium
TGCCCGGAAGATTCTGTTTCTACAAGAAATGGGTCATAAGCCGGCCCCAAAATGGTACCGTTAGTTTTCATACGCTCTGCCTCGTATGTTGTCCAGGGAATATTGGCGCCATATTTCTCTTTTGCAGAGCATGTCAATGTTGTCAAAATCAAAATAATAATGAAGCTTTTATCTTTTGCATTCATTGATTTATATAAATTTAAAATGGAAAGTATTTGTACATTTTTGAGATATAATCAATTTTTAAAAAAGAAAAACAGTAATACGGTTGCTAAAAAAAAGACAGGTGTTTCTTTTTTAAGGCAACCAATATTGTGCATATTGCCTATACCACTTTTTGTTTGCCAATTTTATTAAATAATATATAAAGAATAAAAAAGATGAACCTACAGCCAAGATTTATCCCGGTAAATGAAAATGTAAAATAGAACAAATGAAAAATTATCCCCGGCAAGATACATTAGTACATGCCGGGTACATCATCAATAACCCGGGTTTTGCTGGCCGGCTATTTTAGCATTTGAATTGAGTTCCGCCTGCGGTATCGGCCAGCTATAGGTTTTATCATTCCACTGTAATGCTCCATTTACGTTGAGCGCTGTTTGATAATATTGCGCTTCGGATGGGCCATCCTGTAAACACATTCCAACAGGCAATTCTATTCCCTGGCTGAAAGCAGCATTTACATATTCAGCCGAATTATTCCATGCCGTTGTTTGCCATGTTGAATCTTTCTGCGAACTTTCTGATGCGTAACGAGGCACCGTCAATATGCTGCTACGGTCCAGGCCAACCATGCAATGAGCAACAAACTAACGTAGCTCATCGTGCAGCAAGTTTTTATCGCTTTGATAAAAAAGTGTATGACCCGTCTTATTAATAAAGGATTTTCTTTTGAGATATAAATAAAAAGAATCGTGCTATGGTATTCAATTACGGAATTAAAATTTGTAGCGATTAAAGTTGAAATGATCAGTTATAGCATACTTTACTGCTTACGGTTTCGTGTACGATATTTTTGTAAAGTATTTATAATTAAATGGTGTGAGGGGCTGCTCTTTTACAATTTGAATCTTCCCGTTTGATGCATCTTTTTTCGTCAGCAAGGCGCGGATGAAATAAAAGTTGGAGATAATATTTTTACTTACCCTCGTTAGTAATTCGCTTACTGAACATTTAAAATATTGCAATCCAAAATCTACCAGGTTACCATCCTTGCTTCACCAAAATCAAACCAGACATTTAATTTTCTGCACCAGGATATATACCTGATGGGAAGTGAATGGATAATTAAACAATATGAGAATCAGAAATACAAAAAAGCGTGGGAAAATTTATATAAACATCAGGAAAAAGCAAATCAAAAAATGATGCAAAGGATTATTGATCTGGAATAGCCATTTTAATAGAGTAACAATTTGGTGATCCCAATATTTTGAAAGCGGGAAAGGACAGCAGTCTGGACTTCCGACACTACATTACATTTCAAGTCAGCTAAACGTTTCGCCTCATTATTATTATTTAAGTAATATGCTGCAACACTTAGGGGGCTAAAACCCAAACGTAAACAGGAAGGCTTTTTTACTTCTCCTTTAATTGCAACAAATAGGAAAGGCTTTGCAATAAATAGGAAAGGCTTTGTTAAGAAATTTATCTTATTTTGATTTCATCAAGATTGAACGTAAGTAAACTCCTTAATTAAATTTATTTAGAGAGTAACTGGCCGTTGCAGAGTCATAAATAATTGCTTTGATATGAATATATACAGCAACCTCTTACGGATTACTATAGTAATTTTTTTTCTCATAATCTTTCAGCATATTCTGTTTGCACAAATACATTCCACAAACAGCAACAAACCACTTTACCTGGACACAAAAGAACCAACTGAAAAAAGGGTTCTTGATCTGATCTCACGACTTACTTTAGAAGAAAAGGCTATTTTACTAAATCACAGAGGAACTACGATTGAGCGATTCAAAATAAGATCAGATGGATGGAACCAATGTTTACATGGAGTTTGGTGGGACAGGCCAACCACAATGTTCCCTGTGTCTATAGCTATGGCAGCAACATGGGATACCAAACTTATTCATGAAGTTGCCACCGCTATTTCTGATGAAGCACGGGGCATTTACAATGGATGGCGCCAGGACTCAAGT
>JALYYM010000554.1 GCA_030946565.1 Bacteroidota bacterium
TTTTGATGGGAACCGGAAGTGAAGTGCATCTGCTGTTGGAAGCGCAGGAAAAATTAAAGGCCGAATCCATCCGGGTTCGTGTAGTAAGTTTTCCAAGTTGGGAGTTATTTGAAAAACAAAGCGAAGATTATAAAGAAAAAGTTTTTCCAAAAAATATACGCAAGCGATTAGCAGTGGAAGCCGGTTCACCAATAGGCTGGTGCAAATATGTGACAGACGAAGGAGATATAATTGGAATTACAAAATTTGGTGAATCTGCTCCAGGCGACGAGGTAATGAAAGAGTATGGATTTTCTGTAGAAAATGTTATTGAAAGAGCGAAGGCATTATTGAAGTAATGCAAGATCGGGTTTCAAAGCAATTGAATATGCTCTGCGAACCCAATACATGATCCTGTTTTTTAAAATTATAACCTGATGTTTACTCATTTTACTGAGGCGGAAAAAAAAGTACACTACCCTGCAGACAGACGAACCTTTTTAGGAATCAAGCCCTACATATTGGTTATACTTCTTGTGCTTTTTATTGGCGTAACTGTTGCTGCGTGGCTGCAATATCTATTGGTAGGATTACCTGTAGATTCCACGCTGCCCTTCGAGCCTGTAATACCTCCGGCTCCTTCCGGCTTTCCGTTATGGGTAAACCTTAGCCATTGGGTTAATTTCTTTTTCCTGGTGTTAATCATCAGGAGCGGGCTTTCTATTTTAGCTGATCATCCGCGTTTATACTGGAATAATAGTTGCAAACCGGGTTCTTCGTGGATACGATTTACCCCTGTAAAAATACCGGATAATAAAACATATACTGCTAAAGAAGATGCACGTTACCTCAATCCTGTAGCAGGTTTGCCGGGATACAAACATTCAGTGGGCATTGCAAGAGTGTGGCATTTTCTCACTGTTCCTTTTTTTATATTGAACGGTGTGGTATTTATTGTACTGTTATTTTATACCAATCAATGGGAAAGGCTGGTGCCGGTGTCCTGGAAAATAATACCTGATTCGTGGAATGTTTTTGTTCATTATGCAACTTTTCATTTTCCTGCTGAGCCCAATGGGTTCTATCATTATAACGCCTTGCAACAGCTTTCCTATTTTGGAGTGGTTTTTATTTTAGCGCCGTTGGCGATGCTCACGGGTCTAGCAATGTCACCAGCTATTGAAAACCGCTTTCACTGGTATCCAAAATTGTTCGGCAACCGGCAAAGCGCCCGTTCTGTTCATTTCCTGGTAATGCTTGCTTATTGCGTATTCATCATTATCCATGTAAGCTTGATAGCGGCTACAGGTTTGGTGAGGAATATGAATCACATCGTTATGGGAACAGACAATGCCGTTAGTTATACAGGTATTTATATTGGCGTTACTATCATTTTAATAACAGTTGCTTTTGGCTTCCTTGCTCATTGGCTTTCCTGGAACAAACAACGTTCTCTCCAACGCCTTGAGGCTTCAGTAAATGGTAACTTATGGCGGCTCACTATAAACCGGTTTAAAGCAAAAGTAAATTTTCAAAAAAAAGATATTACTTCTTACTTCTGGCTCAATGGAATAATGCCGGAATCATCAGAATGGAAAAAACTTGCAGGCGACAACTTTAGAGATTATAAATTGAAAATAGGAGGCCTGGTAGAGAATTCCGTTGAGCTTTCGCTGGAGGAATTAAAAAATTTAGGAAAAGAACAAAATATAACCATGCATCATTGTATTCAAGGCTGGTCTGGCATTGCTGAATGGGGTGGAATACCCCTTAGTAAAATTATTGAGTTGGTGAAACCTCATCCTTCTGCAAAAATTGTTGTCTTTTATTCTTTTGGCGAAGGGTTGTATGGAGGTACTTATTACGACACCCATACGCTAGATAATTGCCTCAAACCTGATTCCATACTTGCCTGGGAAATGAATTACGAACCGCTTTCCCTGGGGCACGGCGCCCCGCTGAGGCTGCGTGTTGAAAACCAGTTAGGCTTTAAAATGGTAAAATGGATCAGCTCTATTGAATTCGTAGAAACATTTGAAAATATAGGAAAAGGTTTTGGCGGAAAAAATGAAGATGACGAATATTTCGATTTATTGGCAGATAGTTAGAAAAGAATATGTAACGATTCAACGGAAAGTCTATCAAAAAAATATAGTCCCAAACTTGACATTCAATTTTAAAAATAATGAACGTAAGCAAGCGCCAATAGCTGCACCGAAAAGACTAAATTCCTTTCTTCCTGGTATAGCTAATTTGTCTCCCGCTTATTTTTCATTGGTGATGGCAACCGGCATTGTATCTATTGCGGCACATCTTTACAACTGGATATTTATTTCTAAAACTTTATTTTGGATTAACCTTCTTGCCTATATAATCCTTTGCTGCTTATTCGCCGCACGCCTGTTTTTTTATAAGAATGATTTTCGTTCGAACTTTTTAGATGATAGAAAAAATATGGGATTTCTTTCATTTACTGCTGCCAATTGTATAATCGGCAACCAGTTTATTTTGATTGCCGGTAATTACCAATTCGCGATCTGCTTTTTTGCTATCGGCCTTGCATCATGGGTATTTCTCATCTACGCACTCTTTGCCGTTCTGATAGAAAAACGTAATAAACCATCCTTAAAAGCCATCAACGGAACGTGGCTGCTCATCATTGTATCTATGCAATCTCTTTCCGTTTTGAGCGGGTTGTTAGCAGCAAATTATTCCTTACTCCGTGAGCAAGCACTGTTCTTCTCACTTGTGATGTTTCTATGCGGCTGTATGTTTTATATAATTGTAATAACCCTTATTCTTCACAGGCTTATATTTTTTGAAATCAATGCACAAGAACTCGGAACTCCTTATTGGATAAATATGGGCGCTGACGCAATTTCCGTGCTGGCAGGAGCTACGCTGATATTGAATGCGGGAAAGTGGACGTTCCTCGCCGGGTTGCTTCCATTTCTTAAAGGGTTCACTTTATTCTTTTGGGCAATTGGTACGTGGTGGATACCGCTTATGGTTCTATTGGGCACATGGCGGCATCTTATAAAAAATATTTCTTTAAAATATAGCTCACAGTATTGGGGAATGGTTTTTCCATT
>JALYYM010000566.1 GCA_030946565.1 Bacteroidota bacterium
AAAAATTTGAAAATCGTTACGGTGCTGGATAAGGAACATAATGTATCTGAGACTTTTCTAAGGGATTTTGAAACACTGGATCGCGCCTATCCTGATATAAAAATTGAGTATGTAAAAATTAAAGGAACCTTTGGCCCAGAGCTAATAGACAAGCTTTGCAATGAATGGAACATACCTAAGAACTTCATGTTCATCAGCTCACCAAGTAATCATTTTTCTCATCGCATTTCTGATCTTGGAGGCGTGAGGTTGATTGTGTAAAATCAATTTGCCTGATCCCTGATTATCTTTCCAGGAATGGAGGAGAGTCATTGGATAATAATTTCATTGCATATTCTACTAAGAATAAAGATGTAGGTATTCATAGCCTGCGACATAGCTTCGACACGCACTTGTTAGAAAAAGAAAACCTTATAAATATTAACTGGTAATTGATACTTTGAATTGGTAAATTGATACTAAATTGATTGGCTTGACGCAACCCGGCAATAAGATAACGGAACATTTGTGAAGTTAAAAAAAGTGAATTATTAAATTTCGGGTTGCGTACAATTCTACAGCACGGCCGCTATTTATATTGTCCCAATAGAAGCCACCTGTGTATGTGGACGATCAAAATTTTTTTTGAATGGAGTTATTAAGTTTATACACGGCGCTAATGCAGGAACTTTTTAAGATTCAAAACATAACCTTGGGAGGTTTAAACTTTCAAAAGGCACATTATACTTACAAATGACATCTGTCATAAATATCGCTAAGCAATAAACTAATATTTAGTGATTCTAAAGTGATTTGATCTTCAGGATTTATATATTCTTTCAATTGCCAAAGGCCTTCCTTGTTTATTGCGAATTGTTCTGCATGAATTGATTCGGCTTCTACAAGAATATATTCTTTTAATGTTGGAATGGCCCGGTATAACATAAACTTTCCACCGCGATCATAGTCCCGGGTGGAAGGTGAAAGTATTTCAATAATTACGGTTGGATTCGTAGCTGTGTTTTTATCCTCTTTTGGTGTCATTATATCCCCACAAATAATTGAAATATCCGGGTAAGTAAACAAGGTATTTTCAGGAATGTGTATTCTCATATCGCTGCCGTAAGGTTGGCAACTTTTACCTTTCAGTGAAGAGAATAAAGACCCAATAATATTAATTGAAATAATATTTTGCCTGTTGCCAGCCCCGGACATCGCAAAAATTTCCCCTTTATAATATTCATGCTTTTCAACGGCTGCATTTTCCATTTCGAGGTATTCCTCTATGGAATAAAACTTCTTTTGATAAGCATGTGCTGGTTCTTTTACTTCCATCTTTTAAAGTTACAAAAGTTACACGGATTCAATTAAACCCTGATTATATTTCGATCGGCGCAATCGCTGTAATCAGTGATAAAAAATCTATTCCCGATCAAGTGGCATAACATCCATAAATAATCCCGTTCGAGATACTACAATGCCTTTTGCAACGCTCTCTCTTTGTTCTACATTTGCCCAATGGAAAAAAAATTATTTCTGCTTGATGCAATGGCTCTTATTTATCGTGCTTACTACGCTTTAATACGCAGCCCGATAATCACTAGCAAGGGAAAAAATACGAACGCACAATTTGGATTTACCAATACATTATTTGATTTGCTTTCAAGAGAAAAACCCACGCACCTTGCCGTTGCTTTTGATACATGGGCGCCTACCGAAAGGCATACCGATTTTGAAGCATACAAGGCAAACAGGCAGGAAGCGCCGGAGGATTTGCTTGCTTCCATTCCCGATATTAAAAAAATAATTGAAGGATTTAACTTGCCTGTTGTTGAATGTGACGGCTACGAAGCCGACGACCTGATTGGTGGGCTTGCGCAGCAGGCGGAGAAAGAAGGATACGAAGTTTTTATGGTGACGCCCGATAAAGATTTTGGCCAACTGGTTACTGATAAAATAAAAATTTATAAGCCGGGTTACCAGGGAGGAAAAACAGAAATAATGGGCGCAAAAGAAGTCTGTGAAAAATGGGGAATAAAAGATGTAAGCCAGGTAATTGATATCCTTGGGTTAATGGGCGATGCGGTTGATAACATTCCCGGTATTGCTGGAATCGGAGAAAAAACTGCAGCCAAATTATTGGCTCAATATGAAACGATTGAAAACATTTTAGCAGATGCTGACAATATCAAAGGTGCGTTAGGCGAGAAGATAAGGGCTGGTAAAGAAGCAGCAGTTATGAGTAAGAAGCTGGCGACTATTATTACAGATGTTCCTTGTAAATTTCATGAAGAAGATTTCCGGGTAAAAGCATATAATGTTGAAGCGCTAAAAGACCTCTTTGCAGAGTTTGAATTTAAAACTTTAGGCAAAAGGATTTTGGGCGATGAGTATAATGTTTTCGTTGTTGAAAAACAGGTGATACAAACGGATCTTTTTGGCAATGTAATGGAGGTACCCATACCAAAACCTGACGAAGAGAAAGTGGTGAAAGAAGAAAAAAAAGGGCTTGCAGCCGATAGGAATATTGGTAATACTCCGCATAATTATTTTTTGGTAGAAGGAGAAGAAGCAATTAACGATCTCGTAAAAAAATTAAAGGAGGAAACAGAAATTTCATTTGACGCTGAAACAACGCATGTAGATGCTAACGAAGCGGAGCTGGTAGGTGTAAGCTTTTCCTTTAAAGATGGCGAAGGGTATTACATTCCTTGCCCTGAAGAAGAACAAGGGGTACTCCATATTTTAAATCATTTCAAAGAATTGTTTTATGACGAATCTAAAATATGGATCGGGCAAAACATAAAATATGATATGCTGGTGCTGAAGTGGTATGGTATTGAAATAAAAGGAAAATTATTTGATACCATGCTGGCGCATTATGTTATTGAAAGTGAAGGAAGGCGAAACATGGATTTGCTGAGTGCTCAATATCTTGGATACCTCCCGGTTTCAATTACAGAGCTGATTGGAAAGAAAGGCAAAACGGGAACGATGCGTGATGTGGAGGTGGAAAAAGTAAAAGAGTATGCGGTAGAAGACGCAGATATTACGCGGCAATTGAAAAATATATTTACTCCTTATCTCAAAGAAAAGCAGGTTGAAAAAGTTTTCAATGAGGTGGAAACTCCATTGATAAAAGTGCTTGCGGATATGGAGTTCGAAGGCGTGAGGGTGGATATGAATTTTCTGAATGTTTATTCGAAAGAACTGGAAACAGAGGCGGCACGCTGCGAACAGAGTGTGTTTGAGCAGGCTGGCATAAAATTTAACCTGGCTTCACCAAAACAGTTGGCAGAAGTATTGTTTGGAAAATTGCAACTAGACAAAGGCAAGAAAACCAAAGGAGGCCAGCATTCCACCGGTGAAGATGTACTATTAAAACTGGCAAAAGAAAATCCAATTGTCGAAGACATTTTAAATTTCAGGGAACTGACAAAGTTAAAATCAACCTATGTAGATG
>JALYYM010000567.1 GCA_030946565.1 Bacteroidota bacterium
CCCAATAATTTCGGGCTCCAATTAAGAAGTACCGACCTTGACATTTTTATTGATGGAAATAAGTTTGGGCACAGTTCACATGATACCCTTGTCAACATTCCGAGAAGGAACAGTTTTATGCTACCAATAAAGTTTGATGTAGATATGCAAAATATTTTCAAGAATGCCTGGAGTACATTACTTGGAAAAGAGGTAACCGTAAAACTTACAGGTAAATTAAAGATTGGAAAAGCAAATGTTTTTATGAGCTTGCCGGTAAATTATGAATCGAAGGAGACTTTTACCTTGTTTTAGTGAAGCTGCAATGTAATATATTTTATTTTTTTTCTTCTGGCGCATTCTGGCACTCTTTACCCAGGTGCTTATATGCTTCAGGTTCAGCAGTTACATCATTAGCATCATAGCCCATATTTGCAATGGCTGTCTTCACATTTTCAATATTAGTTCTGTCTGTAAACCACGCAACAGTTACCGTATGCCGCTTATAATCAGCCTTTACGGAAGATATCCCATACTCATGTACCAACCTGTTATCAATATTCGTTTTACAGGCCTCGCTGCGAACACCAGGTGTGCTGATAACTGCTTTTTGAATGGCTTTTTGTTGGCCAAAAGAAAATGAAGCTATAAATAAGGCGGGTATGGTAAGTAATTTCGTTTTCATAGATTAATAATTTTATCGAATTTATGAAGATGGTTTCCAATTGGAAGGATTCTCGCTCCATTTTAACAATGACTTTTGATCTTCCACGGAAATAATATCTTTTTTTATTGCTTCGCTTATCAAAGTTTCATAATCAGTGAGAGAATGATAGCGCACGTCTTTATCTTTAAAAGAACTTCTTGCAATTTCGAAACCATAATTAAAAATAGAAACCATTCCCAAAATATTTAATCCGGCTTTTTTTAAAACGTCAGCAACCTGCAGGCTGCTTTTGCCGGTTGAAATAAGATCTTCTACAATCACTACCCTTTTCCCTGCCTCATAAAATCCTTCAATCTGGTTACCAAGGCCATGTTCCTTTGGCTTTGGCCTTACATAGATAAATGGAAGCATTAACCTGTCTGCTGCTAAAGCACCCCAGGGAATACCTGCCGTGGCTACGCCGGCAATTAAATCTATATCATCAAAAGTGCCATCAATAAGGGTACACATTTCATCCCTAATAAAATCTCTTTCAGCGGGAAAAGATAATATTCTCCTGTTATCACAATAGATTGGGCTTTTCCAACCGCTGGCCCAGGTGAATGGCGCATTTACACTCAATTTAATTGCATTAATTTGTAGTAATTTCTCAGCAACCGCGTTCTTATTGTTCATGCTGCGAAGATAATACACACGTATGAGCTATATTACTATTTACTTTGAAGACAAGCCTGTATATCTATGTGACAAATTAAATAAACAAATTGATGAGGTGAGGCACCATCCTGATGCGGTTTTTATTGATGAGCTATCCTCATCTGCTATAAACTCATTACTCCACGAAATAGAAAAACCTGCATTTCATGCAGGCATTATTTTTCATACAGATTTCAAAAAACTTCAAAAGGATTTTTTTAAACATTTTAAGTTAATACAAACCGGCGGAGGGTTGGTAAAAAATAAAGAAGGTGAAACACTTTTTATTTTTAGAAGAGGAAGATGGGATTTGCCCAAAGGAAAAATTGATCCCGGCGAAACACTGGAAGCTTGTGCATTAAGAGAAGTCAGGGAAGAAACGGGAATACAAAAACTAAAATTGGTTTCCAAAATTTGTATAACCTACCATACATACACGGAGTTTGGAAAGCATATTCTCAAAGAGTCGCACTGGTATTTAATGAATGCTTTTGGCACGGAAGAATTGACGCCACAGTTAGAAGAAGACATCACAAAAATTCACTGGGTAAAAGAGAGGGATTTAGCCAATCACTTTAGCAATACTTTTCCTACTATTAAGGCTGTTTTTGATAATGCAAAACTGCTATAACTGTCGTTAGAATTTTTTTTGATCCAACCGCAGAATGGCTACAGTCAGGCGGCTTACGCAAATAAGTTTCTGGAGATCATCATCTATCCGTATATCCCAAACATGCGTTGATTTGCCGAGATGCAGTGGCATGCATTTAGCGGTTACTTTACCTTTTGTTGCACTCCGTATATGATTAGCATTTATTTCCAGGCCTACACAATAGAATTTTTCCATATCAATCACTAACGCAGAAGCAAGGCTGCCAATGGTTTCAGCCAACACGCAGGAAGCTCCGCCGTGAAGAATTCCATAAGGTTGTTTCGTACGCTCGTTCACGGGTAACGACATCACAACAAAGTCTTCGCCTAATTCTTCCCAGGCAATCCCAAGAAAGTTCGCCATTGTCTCCTTTCCAAAATCTTTCACATCGTCTAATCGCAAAGATTTATTAAACCAAATAGGCATTATTTTATTGATTTTATTACTGCCTGCGGCAAAAATTGAGAAACGTCGCCGCCGTTTTTATACACATCCCTTATTAAAGTGCTGGCAACTGAAGTATACTTTGGTAAGCATGTTAAGAAAACAGTTTCAATATTATGTGCCAGGCTCCTGTTCATGTCTGCAATGGCTTTTTCATATTCGAAATCATTGACATAACGTATTCCCCTGAGAATAAAATTAGCTCCGACCGCTTTGCAACAATTGACTGTTAATCCATCATAAGCCACTACTTTTATTTTTGGTTCATCAGCATAAATTTCCTGCAACCATTCAATGCGTTGTTCTTCAGAAAACATAGGAACTTTATTACTATTTCGCCCGATGCCTATCACAAAATTATCAAACAAAGAGAGCGCCCTGTTAATTATGTCAGTGTGGCCAAGTGTTACAGGATCAAAAGTTCCGGGAAATAAGCAGTTTCTTTCCATCAAAAATTTTTAGAGAAGAATTATATTAACTGAAATTTTGTTTATTGCTAAGCAAATATAAAACAGCCATTCTTACTGCGACACCATTTTCAACTTGTTGCAAAATTATAGATTGATTCGAATCTGCAACATCACTATCAATTTCCACTCCCCTGTTTATCGGACCAGGATGTAAAATCACAATCTCTTTGTCAATGCTGTTTAAAAGTTTTTTACTTACACCATACGCGAGATTATATTCACGCAGTGATGAGAATAAAACCTGGTTCTGCCGCTCAAGTTGTATGCGTAACACATTGGCAACATCACACCATTGCAAGGCTTTTTTAAGGTTATACTCTACCCTTATATCGAATGCTTCTTTTATATATTTTGGAATAAGTGTGGGAGGGCCGGCAACCATAACTTCAGCCCCGGCTTTTTTTAATAAATAAATATTACTTAGCGCAACACGTGAGTGCATAATATCTCCAATCAGTACTACTTTTTTCCCCTCGAGTTTTCCGCATTTTTCTTTTATTGAAAAAGCATCTAATAAAGCCTGAGTAGGATGTTCATTGATGCCGTCACCTGCATTGATGATTGCTACCGGAATATGTTTTGCTAGAAAATGTGGCGCCCCGCTAGCCCCATGGCGCATCACAACCATATCAACTTTCATTGATAATATATTGTTTACCGTATCAAGCAATGTTTCTCCTTTGGAAACGGAAGAACCGGAAGCTGAAAAATTTAGTGTATCGGCGCTTAATCTTTTTTCTGCCAACTCAAATGAAATACGGGTGCGTGTTGAGTTTTCATAAAATAAGTTTACGATAGTTGTATCCCGCAATGAGGGAACTTTTTTTATGGGCCTTTGCAGAACTTCTTTGAATTGTGTTGCAGTAGAAAGAATAAGATCAATATCGCCGGGTTGTAAATCTTTAATGCCGAGAAGATGTTTGGTAGAAAGTTGCATTAAAGGTCAAAGCTAATAGAAAAATTTTAATTGAAT
>JALYYM010000570.1 GCA_030946565.1 Bacteroidota bacterium
TGACCCATTGACCATTGACTACTTTACTCCCACTCAATAGTCGCTGGTGGCTTACTGCTTATATCATACACCACCCGGTTAATTCCTTTTACATTGTTTATTATTTCGTTGGAAACATAAGCAAGAAAATCGTATGGAAGATGTGCCCAATCAGCCGTCATGCCATCTACCGAAGTTACCGCCCGCAATGCAATGGTAAATTCGTATGTTCTTTCATCACCCATTACGCCTACACTTTTTACAGGTAGCAAGATGGCGCCCGCCTGCCAAACGGTTGCATACAAATCATACTTTACCAAAGCATCTGTGTAAATCGCATCTGCCTGTTGCAACAATTGTACCTTTTCTTCGGTTACTTCTCCTAAAATTCTTATGGCTAATCCGGGGCCGGGAAACGGATGCCTGTTGAGAAGTGCCGGTGGAATGCCCAATTCAGCGCCGACCTTTCTTACTTCATCTTTAAATAAAGAACGTAGCGGCTCAATCAATTTCAATTTCATATAGTCAGGAAGGCCGCCAACATTGTGGTGTGACTTGATGGTAACTGAAGGGCCATGCACAGAAACGGATTCAATCACATCCGGATAAATTGTTCCCTGCCCTAAAAAATGGATGTCTTCTCCGTGAGGAGTTCCATGAACAATCTTGTGCGCTTCCTGGTCAAAAATTTCGATAAAACATTTACCAATGGCTTTTCTTTTTTCTTCCGGCTCAGGCTTTCCGGCAAGCTTCGCATAAAAGTGATCTTTGGCGTCAACACCTTTTATGTTTAGCCCGATGCTTTTGCAAGATTCAAGAACCTGCTCAAATTCATTTTTTCTTAGTAAGCCATTATCAACAAAAATTCCAAAAAGATTTTTACCAATAGCACGATGAATGAGTGTTGCAGCCACGGTTGAATCAACTCCTCCGCTGAGGCCCATTACTACTTTTTTATCACCAATTATTTTTTTGATCTCTGCAATTGTATCGTTGATAAAGTGCGCCGGCGTCCAATCCTGTTTACAGCCGCATATCGTTAGTAAAAAATTTTTAATTATTTCTTTGCCTTCGGCAGAATGATATACTTCCGGGTGAAACTGGATTCCATAAATTTTAGATAGAGTATTTTCGCTTCTGAACGCCGCGACTGGTATGGAATGCGTGAGCGCAGTGAGAGAAAAATTTTCCGGAAGCCTGGTGATCGTGTCGCTATGGCTCATCCATACATCGGTGTCATTTTTTACATTCATCAATAGCTCGTCAGCTTTTTGCACCTGAAGCTTTGCCCTTCCATATTCGCGCCTATCACTTTTTTCCACGAGGCCACCGTACAACTTTGCGGTAAGTTGGGCGCCATAGCAAATGCCTAATACCGGTAATTTTTCAGCCAGGGCTTTTACGTCAACCGATGGAGCATTTTCTTCATTTACAGAGAAAGGGGAACCGGAAAGTATGATGCCTTTTAAATCTTCAGAGAAAACAACTTCTTTATTATATGGAATAATTTCACAATACACGTTTGCTTCCCGAACGGCCCTGGCAATAAGTTGTGTGTATTGCGAGCCAAAGTCGAGGATCAGAATTTTTTCTGTCATTTGCTGCGAAGGTAAAAAGTTTATCGAAGGTTTGCTATACCAAATTGAATGAAATAAATTACATATTAAATGGTATAATGCCTTTGGCATAAATTGCATTTTCCGGGCATCCTAACTTTTTTGGACTGAAGGTCGCCAACCTTTTGAATTTTGTTATTTAATTGAGAACATATTGAAGGTTGGCAACCTTGCTAAAATTTGGGCTGCACCTTTTCTTTAATCTTAAAACTTATATAATGAAAAATTTCATGGTTATTGTTGGTGCAGTTTTCTTTTTTTATTCTTGTAATATTAGTTTCAATGGAGATTCGCTTTCGGGCAATGGCAATGTGAAAACAGAGACAAGAAACGTCGGCGATTTCCATGCGATAAAATCTTCCGGCTCTATAGATGTTGAAATAAGCGAAGGCAACGCTTATTCTGTATCGGTTGAAGATGATGAAAATATTTTGCCCGTGATTGTTACCGAAGTTCAGGGTGGCACTTTAAATATTCATTATAAAGACAATACTTCTATTAATAACGATCATGCAAAAGTTCACGTGACAGCGCCTTCTCTTGATAAAATAATTTCTTCCGGCTCAGCGGATATTATGATAAATGACGTTGTTAAAAATGACAGGCAAATTGAAATTTCTGTTTCCGGTTCAGGGAATATTAAAGGCGGTGTGGATGCTCCTGAAATAACTGCATCTATAGGGGGTTCAGGAAATGTAACCCTTAGTGGGCGTACAAAAAATTTTGATGGCAAAGTGAGTGGCAGCGGGGATCTTAATTGTGGCGACCTTCAAAGTGAAAACACAACGGTAAGTGTTTCAGGCAGTGGTAATGCTCACGTATTTGCCAGTGTAAGCCTCCACGCACGGGCAAGTGGCAGCGGAGATGTGTACTACCGTGGTAAGCCTGGTTCGCCGGAAATACATACGTCGGGGAGTGGATCTGTACAGCCGGAGTAGAGTATAATTATCGCCAATCATTTGTATTTTACTCTTGGGCAAATTTGAAAAATTACGAAAAATGAAACAGACATTAATATTTGTGTTTTGCCTATTTCAGTTTTTAGATTTCACGTATGGGCAATCAAGCGACAGCTTAGGGGCTAAAGGGCAAAAAGAATTTGCTATCGGACTTAATGCAATTCAAACATCATTATTATCAAAAAAAAATTATGGAATTAATTTTACTATGATATATTTTCCGCGTAAACGAATTGGAACCGGTATATACCTTACAGCTTCTCAAAAGAAAATTTCGGATACTTTCTCCTACCCGGTTAAAAAGCCAATAATTCAATTTTATGAGATAGGGTGGATTAATCAATACGATTTTTTACAAACAAGCAAATTGCGAATGAATATTAGTTTAGTCAATGGATTGTCGCAGGTAAAATTAGGCGATAACGCCTTCAAGGAAAGACGTCATAAATATGCACCAAAGGAAATTTCATCAAATTATTTTTTTACGGTTGAACCCGGGAGCAGCTTTTCGTACAAGTTTATTTCAGACAAGGGTAACGCTGATTTTTGGTTAACCGCAGCAGCAAATTATCGCTTCGTTTTTGGTGACCCAAAATATGGAAATATAAAAGATTTTTCAGGGTATTTGTTCAGGATTGGAGTTTCAATAATTGGACTTGTTGGTAATACAACATATACAAAAAATTAAAACAAGAATGGCAGCAGCTATTTTCAAGCGGCTGCAAACTTTTGGAAAGTTTTTAAACTTTCCAAAAGTTATTCATCAGTGGAGATGTTTGCCATTGTGGAAAGCCCGCCTCCCCCGAAATACATGTATCCGGCAGCGGATTGGTACAGCCGGAATAGTGATTAAACTTTTGGAAGTTTTTTTAGAAGTCTTTTTGCAAAGACCCTTTAATAACTTTCCAAAAGTCAAGTTACTTCCAAAAGTTACTCCGGCACTATATGCCTGATGTTTATTGAGGCTAACTCCAGATCGTTGTTATTTCTGTTTAATAAAAAGTAGTGAGCAATAAAGCAAAAGCAGGTCATAATTACCGGTAGAGGGAGAAAATATTTCAATAAGTACAGTGGGTCCCGCATCATAATTTCCCCATGACTTCATCTTTTACTTATCAATTTGTCTTTCCATTCTCTCCCAAATCAAGAACCTAATCGAAGCGTTGTATATTCAAACGCAAATACAGGAGATAATTCTGCGCCACTCAACCATTTAATTAATTTAATTTACTTCATTTTCAAAACCGCATAATTAGGATGTTCAGGGTTTACTATTAATTCTTGCCTGAGCGGGTGACCCGCCTACTGTGATAATATTTTAAAAGAAGGAAAACGGGCAGGCAATTCTTCCATAGGAATTGCTCCTAATAAAGGTTCGCTATCACCTGGTAAAACAAAAGCACTGCAGGTGGCTTTTCTATTGGCAAAACGAATGTAAACCGGCCCAACAACATCATACTCAATCACACTACCATCTGCAAGCTGCACTTTACGTTTTTCAACAAAAAGCAATTCTATTTGTGATTGAATGGTTTCATTAATCGCCATCATGTATGCACCACTGTCTGCCAGCATATTAAGTCTCCTGCTTCTTATTTCATCTTTCCCAATGATGTGCCTCCTGGCATTTTCATAATCTACTGCGTTGATCAATTCAATATCGGCATACACTAATTCCATATTATAAATGTTTATCAAATTTAATTAAATAATGTCGCGTAAAATTTACATTCAACCCGTTAGGAATGCTGACTGCAAACTTTCCAAAAGTTAATCCCGCAAAATTTTATTTACTAAACCGGCCTTCGGTTAGTCGAAGGCCGGCAGAGAAATGATCAGTTGTTTCCTACATCGAAAAGAAAAATTCTTCAGAGACAATCTTGCCCTCCTTCACTAAGTACAAACAAATTTCGCTCATCATCATTCTTTCCTGCCCTTTCATTTTTGCATCCATATCCCATGCAAGCGAAAAATAGTTACCAGCAATTACGGGATCAGAAATGGTTGAACCATGAAACTCTTCCATCATAGAATTAAACATTTCCCCTTTCTTTTTTATGCCCTCCATCCCTTTAGTTTCACGCGGGCCCATAGAGTCGTTTGGCTCAATACTTATGGCATCCTTTGCATATAATTCGTTTTGGGCATCCTCTATTTTACCGTTACGGCAAAGTTCTACGAGGCGGTCTGCTACTTCTTTTGTTGTCATTGTTTTTTATTTTATGTTTTTAAAAATGAAATATTATAAGAACGTATTCTCATGAGATGCCAGCAATAATCTTTTTGGCTTTTTCTATTTCGTCTTTTGGGGAGCAGGTTTTTATTTTTAAATAAATATTAGTTACATCAAGCAGGGCTAGAAAGAGAATTTAAATTTTTGTTGAAAATCGGTGGAGTAGGTAGGCAACCGGGAGTAAAGCATAACTAATAATAAAATTATGCCCACTCCTTTCAAAAAAACCAACAATAATTTTGATAGTCACCCGACCCGGATTCGAACCAGGACAATTAGAATCAGAATCTAACGTACTACCATTATACGATCGGGCTATAGATGAACAAATATAAGAATGTATGTTTTATTTTTCAAGTGTTTGCTTAGGATGATTTCAACACTTCCAGGAATATTCAAAAAATAAATCCCAGTTTTTTTTAATTAATGTTTTGGAAAATAATGAAATTGTCCAGGTGGATTGGCAAGGTAATTCGCAGGAAGCCAGGTTTTTAGTTTAGAACTCTTTCATTAATTTTTCAATGGATGCCTGGTTATAATCAATGTTAATCATTTTATCAGTCACCATTCTTTTCTTGTAGATAAAAACAGTATTGGAAATATTTGCTGAAGAATTAATATTATAAACCTTGGCTGTAGTGGCGTCTGTAGCAGAAGGTACCAGCGTAACGGCTAAGTTTCTTATGTTCATTTGCCTCGTCCACGAAATTAATTTTTTTATTGCTGCATCTCTTTCCTCTGACGGCGGTTTCATATACATGAGAAATACGCGAAAATTACTGACTCCTTTTTTCTGTACCTCATTATCCAGCATAGTGGTGAAAGAACTTATTTCAGGAAGAGATGGATTATTTATCCAGAGCATTATTCCTTGTCCTTTGCCATATTTACACATAGGGCAAGCCCTAGTACCGGCATCACCACCTGAAATGTGCAGAGGATCAAAAGCGGGGCAATCGCTACCGATCTCAAGTCCTGAAGAATAAGCAGAAGCCTTTTCTTTAGGATAACCGGGAATGTTTACCCCAAGAATAATATCACGGTGGCCCATAAGAATTCCATTTTCCTTATGGAGTTTTATCAAGCCCATACCTCCATGCTTAGGCAGCTTAGCCTTAACATCAGCAGTTACTAATGGATCATCATCAAACAAGTACTCGTCAATCCAGTACGCACTTTTACCGGGCTCTTTTATAATAGCATGTATGTGTGCCGCCGCATTTCTTTGGGGATAGGGTGCAGGCCGTAGCGTATAAATTTTGTATTCTCCTTTGGCATTTGTTTTCAGCCAGCCTCTTATATAGCTATGCCTTTTGCCCCAGCCCGTTGCATTTTCCTTTGCGGTATAATTACCGGTTTGGTCGGTGTGATATACATATAAGATAACATCCGGTGCAGGAGTTTTGCCATCGGCTTTATAAATAATTCCACTGAGTTGCATTTTTGGCCCGGCTTCATTGTAGTCAGGTAATATGGTAACATTTTTTAAATCTTTAAACGAAACAGGGCTTTCATACACTGCCTCGCAGCCCTCGCAACTTCCACCGACTACTGTGTCATTTTTATCGGCATATAATTTTTTGGGAGAATTCGTTTGCCCGCAACTGTGTAGTGAAATAATTAGGGCAACAAGCAGGAATGATAATATCTCTTTCATATTTGAACATATTTTAATGAGCAAAGATTTATTTTTCGTTGCTAAGGCTAAAATATATTACACGTAGTGCAAATAATCACTTACGAAAAGCGATTTATTGTGGATATGCATTTCATCCCTTTTGAGCTGCAGTTGATGTAAATGATTTGCAAAAGTAGTAATGACTAACTTTATTTGATGATGCAAAATGCTTTTTTCATTCGTTACAAGCTCCATCACGTGGTTCTGTGGCTGGCCTTGTTTGGGCTGTGGTATTACCTGCGATACCAGGATTTTGCAACACAAGGCTTGGCTTTAAAAATTACGGCGATAAAAATACTTGACCTCGCCATGCTGGTGTATATCACCAACCTTTTGCTGATTCCAAAATTTTTATACAAGAGAAAATATGTGACATTTTCCATCATCTACGTTAGCCTGATTGCCGCTTCCAGCTTTTGGAAAATAAATATTATCGGCCACTTGCTACTGCACCAGGATTTCAATATTTGGGATAATTTCAAAACACGCGTTTATGATAATTTCATTCCGCATGTCTTGCTGGTAAGTACCGGGGCGGCTATTAAGCTTCTTTTGGATTATGCAAAGGCACAAAAGCGAATGGTTGAAATGGGCAAAGAAAAAGCGGAAGCGGAATTAGATTTTTTGAAGCAACAGATCAACCCCCATTTTCTTTTTAATTCACTTAACTCCGTTTATTTTTTGATTGATAAAAAAAATGAAGAAGCAAGAGACGCATTGCATCGGTTCTCTGAAATGCTTCGATATCAATTGTATGAATGTAACGGGGAAAAGATACCGGTTGAAAAAGAAATGGATTATCTTAAAGACTACGTAAACTTACAGCGGTTAAGGAAAGGCGAAAACTATCAAATAACATTTAATCAATCGAAGCACATAAAAGACTTTCTTATTGAGCCACTGTTGCTGATTCCTTTTGTGGAAAATTCGTTTAAACATTTATCTCATTCTGATACGGAAAAAAACGAGGTGCACATTGAGGTAAGCAGAGAAAATAATTGGATGCAATTTAAAGTTGTCAACACAGTTAGCGATGATAGAATTAATCAGGATAAAAAAGAAGGCATTGGGCTTGTTAATGTTAAACGCAGACTTGAGTTATTATATCCCGGAAAATACTTGCTGGATATAGTTGAAGACAAGGATTGGTATAAAGTAAATTTAAAAATTGCGATTGAGAAATCAATGATTCATGAAAATTAATTGTATAATTATTGACGATGAACCTTTGGCCTGCAAGGGCCTTGAAGAGTATATAAATGAAATAGATTTTCTTCACCTGCAGGGAATATATGATAGCGCACTGAAAGCGATGAATATTTCAATGGCTCATACTATTGATTTGATTTTCCTGGATATAGAAATGCCCGGCCTTTCGGGCATGGATTTCTACCAATCGTTGCAACATCCGCCGCAAGTGATTTTTACGACCGCCTATCCTCAATATGCTTTGCAGGGTTTTAATGTAAATGCACTTGACTACCTGGTGAAACCAATCTCATTCGACAGGTTTGTAAAGGCCGCACTCAAGGCAAAGGAGTATTTTGAAATTCGTGCAGGTAATTCTGCAAAGGCAGCCGCAGAAGCTGATTTTTTTTATGTAAAAGCAAATAATAAAATCGAGAAGATATTGCTGGAAGATATATGCTATGCCGAGGCTTTGCAAAATTACATTTGCATATACACGAAAGAAAAAAAATACATCACCTATCTTACTTTTAAATCTTTGGAGGAATATTTACCACCCGATAAATTTCTGAAAATTCACAAGTCATTTATAATTGCCATATCAAAAGTTGATAGCCTGGAAGCCGGGCATGTAAATGTGCTTGGCAAATCTCTGCCGGTGAGCAGGAACATCAAAACTGAGGTAATGGAAAAACTATTGCAGAACAGGTTTTTAAAAAGATAAATTTATCAGGCTTTTAATAGCAAAGCTTAATCATTTAGAATTTACTGTCGTTCACTTCAATCCAATAGCCATCGGGATCTTGCAAATAAATTTGACCAATACCATCGGGCCGCATTTGAATTTTCTTATCGCCTTGCCAGTTCCCGTATTTTATCAGGAGCTGATCAAGATGTTTTGTGAAATCAGTTAGTGATGCCACTTTAAAAGCAAGATGAATATTTATATCGTGCGGTACCACAGATGCTGCGCCGCCCACCACATGAAGCTGGCTGTGGGCGCCTATCCTAAACCAGTTGTGTCTTCCATCGTTGAAAGGCTCCGGTATTTGTGTCAGTTGCATTACATTCTTATAAAAATCAGTGCTTTTATTTAGATCAACCACATACACGGTGATATGATCAACTACCGGCGATTGTGAGGCAGCCATAGCGTTACTTTTCTGCAGCGCAATAGCAATCGTTTTATCGGCAAGCTCGCCCATTACTTTGTACCCGGCTACATTTGGGTGTACACCGTCTTGTGAATATTCAGCTTTCATTCCCTTGCGATCATCCACCACGGAAGAAAAATAATCGAGGTAAAAACAATCATGTGTTAGCGCATAATCTTTTATCCATTTATTTAGCGTAATGATTTTTTCAGCCGGCTGCAGGCCGGGCTTCCAGGGATAGTCATAAACGGGGAGCACGGATGAGAGTACTACCTCTATACCAGCTTCCTTCGCAAGAGCGGTCATTGATGCAAGATTATCTTCAATCATTTCGAGTGTAGATGGCCCTGTGTTTCCAGCAATATCATTAGTGCCGGCTAATATCACAACCACCTTAGGTTTCAAGGCAATTACATCCTGCTGAAACCTGACGAGCATTTGTGGTGTGGTCTGTCCGCTGATGCCACGATCTAAATAAGCTTTGCCGGAAAAAAAATCAGGCACAGACTTTATCCACGCATCTGTAATTGAGTTTCCCATAAGCACTACACGATTCTCGTTCGCAGATGGCGCGGTTACTTTGGAATTTTCATCTTTGTAACGGGCAAGATTTGGCCAGTCTTGCGCTGATAAAAAAGAAGGAAGAAGAATTAAGGAAACGGTAAGAAGAAATAGATATTTCATAAAATTTTTCTATGTTGATTTAAGAGGTGCAAATCTATACATCATAATTTATAATAATGCCAGGTTGATCAATTGTGATGATAATTTTCTTGAATAAGGAGAAGATAAGGGTAGCGCACAAGAGTCGAATCTTCTTCTTTAATTTTCCTCCAGCTCATTCAAATCTCCCATATCGTGCAGAAACTGGTAAACTTTTTCCGCTTCTTCCACATTTACTTTGCTTATGGCTACGCCAACGTGTACCAGTACATAATCATCTACTTCGGCTTCGGGTACAATTTCCAGGCTGGCTTCTTTTACAATTCCGCCAAATGAGACCCTGGCAGTTTTGACGCCACTGCCAGCATCTGTTTGGATTGATAAAATTTTACCTGGTATTGCTAAACACATAATTTTTATTTTATAAAATTAATTTGTCATTTCCGTTGCCATGTTTTTCTCTTTTTTCTCTTCAAGCTTCTTCATTAAGAAATCACACCATTCATCCATTCCTTCTCCTTTATAACTGGAAAGGGTAAACGTTTTTATTTTATCATTTACTTCTTTGGCATCTTTAATAACTGCATCAACCGAAAATGGAACGTAAGGAAGTAAATCAGTTTTTGTTACCACCATTATAT
>JALYYM010000588.1 GCA_030946565.1 Bacteroidota bacterium
GAGAACTGGCTCAAAGATGCACAAACACAATGGAATAATCATTCCTTCCAGGCTTATGTGCAGGTAAATGGAAATGAAAACATAGATAAGGTTTCAGACAAGATAAAGATGGCTTCTATGGCGCATAAGAATGCAGCCACTGAAGGTAAAGAAGAACTGGTTTTACAACCGATGGATAAATGGCGCCTGTATAGTGAGTTTAAAAATGGTAAGGCAGTTGGCGGACGCATCCAGTTTATTTATTTGTTCACCATTATTGGTGTTTTTGTATTGCTGCTTGCCTGTATAAACTTTATGAATCTCTCCACCGCAAGAAGTGAAAAAAGGGCGAAGGAAGTGGGCATACGAAAGACCGTAGGTTCATTACGCAGCCAATTAATCGGGCAATTTTTAAGTGAGTCTGTGCTGGTCGCTTTTGTGTCTTTTATATTATCCATCATACTCGTTATTTTATTAATGCCTTTATTTAATAAGCTTGCTGATAAAAGCATTGGGCTACCGTGGAGCAATCCGATATTCTGGCTGCTGGCCTTGCTATTTACTTTTCTTACGGGATTGATTTCGGGTAGCTATCCTGCATTTTATCTTTCTAAATTCGAACCAATTAAAGTATTGAAAGGCACCTTTCGCGTGGGCAGGTTTGCCTCATTGCCACGCAAAGTTTTAGTAGTTGTGCAGTTTACATTTTCAATTGCATTAATTATCGGAACCATCATTGTTTTTAAACAAATTCAATTTGCTAAAAACAGGCCGGTCAATTATACTAAAGAAGGGTTACTAACTATACCGATGACCACACCTGATTTGTATGGCCATTATGATGCATTACGCGGCGATTTACTTTCAACGGGTGTTGTAAACAATATGGCAGAATCATCCAGCCCAACGACCGCAGTGTATGCAAGCCAGATTGGCTTTAACTGGCAGGGGAAAGACCCAAACACTTTGCCGGGTTTTGGTACCATTTGGGTAACTACAGATTTTGGTAAAACTATCGGCTGGAAAATAAAAGAAGGCAGAGATTTTTCCAAAGATTTTGCCACCGATAGTTTGGGAATGATATTAAATGAATCTGCTGTTAAGTTAGTAGGCATGAAGCAGGACATTATTGGGCAAACGATACAGTTCAACGATAAAAATTTTAAAGTTATAGGTGTAATAAAAGATATGATAATGCAATCGCCTTATCAGCCTGTTCAGCCAACTGTGTTTTGGATTGACCCGGAGAATGTGGGCAATGTTACTGTTGCTATAAAACCCGGTGTGTCCGTGCGTGATGCATTGTCAAAAATAGAAACGGTTTTTAAAAAATATAATCCCTCCGCCCCCTTTGATTACACTTTTAATGATGACGAATATGCTAAGAAATTTGCTGACGAGCAACGCATAGGTAACCTTGCAACTTTCTTTACGATATTGGCGATTTTTATTTCATGTCTCGGCTTGTTCGGCCTTGCATCATTTGTAGCAGAGCAGCGCAAAAAAGAAATAGGTGTACGAAAAGTATTGGGCGCTACTGTATTTAACCTTTGGCAATTGTTGTCTAAAGAATTTGCATTGCTGGTTATTATCTCCTGCGTAATCGCCATACCCTTAGCCTGGTATTATTTACATCAGTGGCTGCAGCATTATGATTACAGAACAAATATATCGTGGTGGGTTTTTATTCTTGCATGTACGGGTGCAATGTTAGTTACAATAATTACAGTAAGTTTCCAGGCAATAAAGGCTGCAGTTGCTAATCCGGTGAAGAGTTTAAGAACGGAATAAAAACGTGAATCGTGAATGGGCAATTGTGAGTCGTTTAATAGCATTGCATTACCACGGGCTTTAGCACGTGGTAAATGAAGATAAAGGGGTTGCAGGCTTTAGCCAAAGCACATGCCTAAAGGATTGACATGATTACAGCAACAAGAATAATAGAATAAACAAAATTCCGAAGGAGTGACATGAAGAACAACGGGCAAGAAGATACTATAGCAAACAGGCTAACGGTTACGTTATTTATAATGTATTCAATTGCATTATTCTGGATTTTGCTTTTTAAGATGGGCGTACAATTTTCTTACATGGAAAACAGGAGCGTAAACTTAATTCCATTTAGAGAATTTTTATTCCTGCATAGTAAAATTAATGTTGGTGAAACACTTTTGAATGTTGTGATTTTTATTCCGCTTGGCATTTACGCTGGCGTCTTGATTAAGAGATGGGCTGTTGGAAAAAAACTTTTATGCTTCTTTTTAATCAGTTTAATGTTTGAAATGCTTCAGTTGATATTCAGGCTTGGTGCTTTTGACATTACAGATATAATTACTAATACTTCAGGTGGAATAATTGGGTTAATAATATTCGGAGTAATAAAAAAGTTGTTCAACAATAGTTTAAAGACACAAAAGTTCATAAATATAATTGCAGCAGCAGGAACTGTATTAATGATTTCATTGCTTTTATTATTAAAACTGAATATGCTGCCGGTAAGATATCAATGATAAAATTCAGGTATCATATCCCGTCATGCAATGAAGTATAAGTGAGTGACACAACAGGCGATGCCACAAAGAATAAAACGGTAATAAAAAAAAATTAAAAAATAAAACCTGCGACATGTTTAAAAATTATTTCAAAACCGCATTCAGAAGTTTAACCCGTAACAGGAGTTATACTATTATCAATATCGCCGGCCTGGCTGTTGGTATTGCCGTTTGTATGATGATCTTTATCATTATACAATATCAAACAAGCTTTGATAATTTTCATCCAAAGAAAGATCGTGTCTACCGGGTATTAACTGAATCTCATCATGCCGATGCCGGAACTATTTCTTATGCGAAAAATGTTCCTTTTCCAATGCCTGAAAATTTAAAAACGGCTTTTCCCCAATTGGAACAAATAGCTCCTGTATATGCAAGCCACAATGATGAGCTGCAGGTGCTTGATGATAACGGAACGCCTGTAAAAATTTTTAAAGAGCAAAGCGGTGTATTTTACACATCGCCTTCCTTCTTTAGCATGTTTAATTTTCCACTGCTCGCAGGTTCATACAAATCATTAAAAGATCCAAACAATGTATTACTTACAAAAGAGATTGCAGAAAACTACTTTGGGGACTGGAAAACAGCACCAGGTAAAACCATAAAAATACAAGGCTATTATAGCATGGGGGCAGGTTTGTTTCAGTTCCCGGCAACAGCGCTGAAAGTTTCCGGCATTCTCGCTACAATACCTGCAAATACAGACTTTCAATTGAAATTAGTAGTTGCCTGGGGAACAGATTTTACTGGTGATGCAAAATATGGATTTCAACAACCACAATGGAATCAATCAGCACCTGATTTTGGTTGTTATGTTTTGTTGCCGCCGAATATTTCTGTTGATAATTTCAATCAGCAATTAAATGCATTCGCACAAAAAGTGCAACCTGCCGGCAATAAGGATAGCTATATTATCCAACCATTAAGCGCTGTGCATTACGATGCCGCAGCAGGCAATTACAGCAACAAAACAATTAGTCACGAACTGATAAATGTATTGTGGCTGATTGCAGCATTCATCCTGTTAATTGCCTGCGTAAATTTTATTAATTTATCCACTGCACAAGCTGTTAACCGGGCAAAGGAAATTGGTGTAAGAAAAGTTTTGGGAAGTAATAAATCTCAATTACGAATCCAGTTTATCGTTGAAACATTTTTGATAGTTATTATTGCTGTAGTGCTTGCAACAGGCATTACTCTTCTTGCATTGCCTTATATAAATCAATTACTAGAGCTTTCGCTTTCATTCAAAACATTTATTAATCCTTCTATTATTTTATTTCTTCTTGCTGTAACCATTGTAGTAACCGCACTTGCCGGTTTTTATCCTTCCATTGTTTTGTCACGTTTCAATCCTGTTTCTGCTTTAAAGAGTAAGCTCACAGCCAATACTACAAAAGGAATTTCTTTAAGAAGAGGGTTGGTCGTGTTTCAATTTGTTATTGCGCAGGCGCTCATCATCGGCACACTCATCATCGTACAGCAAATGAATTATTTTATGAATCAACCGCCGGGCTTTGATAAAGATGCCATCGTAAATATTCCTTATCGCCCGGACAGTACCGGCGGCAAGCAGACCGATTATTTAAAGCAGCAGTTATTGACAATCGGGGTGCGGTCAGTAAGCTTCAATTCCAATTCCCCGATGGAAGACAATAATAACATGTTTACCACCTTCAAATTTGATCATGCATTAAAG
>JALYYM010000599.1 GCA_030946565.1 Bacteroidota bacterium
ATCATTATCCTACCAGCACTATGTGGTAAAAGATCAAACGCCATTGCCCGGCCAAAACAACTCACAGAAATCAAAGACATTCGAGGTTGTTTTTTCACCCGGCTATTATTACACTTTTGTAACTCCATCAAATCTGTATGCTTCCGCAGGTATCAATCCTGGTATAGGTTTTAGCAGAACAAAGCTTTTGACGAGACAGCCAGCCGGGAATACGAGAACTATATATCACGGGACTGTTTATCAACTTGAAACCACCTTCACATTTGGCTATGATTCCCGCCGGTTTTTCACGGGCATACAAATTATGACGGGCGCTCGTGGATACGGCCAGTCAAATGCCAACAATGTAATTCTCCAGGAAAAAGGTACAGGCTCTTTTTTCATCGGCTATCGGTTCAACACTCCAAAAAAGCTGACTTCCACAATGGACAAAGCAGAAAAACTGGCTGCCGAAAAACTCCAGGAGTTAAAACTACAAATAAAGGAATAAGCACCCGTTGATATAAAAAATATCGCTGCATTTTGCTTTGGAATTGAGCAAGGTGGGAAGCTTGCCAATTAAGGGAACACCCACGGATGCTGAAGTGAACTGCAGAGGTTCGTTGTTCTTTCCTTCAGCCATTAGAGGTTAATTTAAATATCATTAAGTTGTTGCCATCAACGCCATGTTTTTTAAAATTAAATTTCTCCAAAAGTCTTGTTGAACTTTGGTTTTCAAAGTGAGTATATGCTTCTATTGAATTTAGTCCGATACGGTTAATTCCAAAGTCAATTACTGTTGAAGCCGCTTCTTGCATTATTCCTTTTCCCTGAAAGCCGGGTAATAATTCATATCCAATTTCTGCCTTTAAATTGTCGTCCGAAAAGTCAAATAAACAGATTGTTCCAATTAGTTTGTTAATACCGTTCAATGTGATTGCCCAATAAATTGAATCGTTCCTTTGGATGTTTTCATTAATAGCCTGTATGAAAATCTTTGCGTCATCAATTGATTTACCTGGTTTCCTGTCAAGATATTTGTTTACGTTGCCGTCCGAACGCAGAGCAAATATTTCACTGGCATCAGTACTTACAAGCTGCCTCAATGTCAACCTTTCTGTTTTCAAAACTGGAAACGGCTTAAAATTTCTATCTCTCATTTAAACTTATTAAAAAATTTTATCAGTGTCCCTTGCAATCCTTTTGGGAACTACCTGTGCCGTGTGCTATTGACTATGACTTAATTGAACTAATCCTTTCATCCCGCTAAAATCACGTGCACTGCTATACTTCCAATCTTCTTCCTTTATTATAAAGCCTGCTATTACCGGATTTTGATGAATGTAATCTAATGTCTTATCAAACATTTGCTGATCTTTTATTTCTGTTGGTTTATTATGTTGTTGCCAAAACTGCCAATCTTTATTATTAACCGTTTTTCTTCCCGGCCCCCTTGCTCTTCTAGAATGATCAGGATAAAAAAGTATCGCTGTCCTGAGTTTGTAACTCAGGACAAAGAGCTACGCCCACGGAGAGTTTTTAAGGATTAATAAGCTCTCCGAATTTCCGTTGATATATTGAACTGTGCGAAACGAGCTTAGTGCTTTTAGTAATTAAATTACTTTTAAAGAAAAATATGACTCCAGGAGGATATAAAATAATAGATCAGGGAGGAATGTATTTTGTAAGTTTTTGGCGTGGTAGCATGGGTGGACGTTTTCACCAGGAAAGACTATAGAGACAATTTTAATAGAAAGTTTACAGCATTGCCAGAATAAAAGGGACTTGTAATTTATGGATGTCTAAAGGACTACCTTGGAGGTGTATCATGAGTAACCACGTTCATTTGATAATTTCAGCAAAAGAAAATAATGTAAGCGATGTGTTGGGAGATTTTAAAAAATTTACAAGCAAACAAATAACTAAAGCAATAATTGAGCATTCCGGGGAGAGTCGTAAAGAGTGGATGCTTAAAATATTTAAGGAAGCCGGCGAAAGCAATAGCAGAAATGCGCTTACGAACTCCAAGAAAAAATTAAATAAATATCTTCGTAGATAGGCTTTCGCATCAACCTCAAATTTCACTAATGAAAAACATACTTTTTCTACTAATATTGACTATTGGCATTTACGGATGCTCCAGGGAAGTTCCATGCAACGATACTGACATTGAACTCGGATTTATCGGGTTTGATAAATCGGAATTAGACACTCTTATTATACGAAAATATATGGCTAATGATAATTACCAGCACTTAGTTGATACATTAATTTATCCGAGCGATACCAGTGGGCTAAATCAAAGCCATGACACAATTCGCATCAGGCCAGCTTATGATTTAATAAAGTATGGCAATGACTGGCAAATTTTTATACCGGCAAAAAACAAGACAATTCTTATTTCAGATATTAAAAGTGAGCAAAAAGAAATCAAGTGCCATTTTACATTTACGAAGTCAAACTGTTATTGTATAAACCCGATTTATTCGGTAAAATTAGACAATACACTTATAGATTTATCAGGAGTTAATACTGCCCTGCAACCATATTATATATATATCCATTGATTTTTTTACATTCTATTAAAAGAGTCATTGATAAATCTTGATAGTTTTTTGGATGAGACGGGTAAATCGCCTGATGATTTATAGATCTTTTTGATGGTTGCTATATCGACAAACTTCAACATTCAAACCGTGGTTCGTGTTCACGAACCAACATTATTCCGATTCGTTAGACACGAACCGGGGCGGCTTATGCAAACAATTAAAGTTGCCTGCGCTCATGCAAAGGGTACACACACCGGTTGCATTACGGCTGCTGTTACAAACAGGAAAAGATATTACCCTGTGCCTGGTATGCAAAAAGGGGAAGATGGAACTGATAAAAACATTTATTTATCATCATGGCTGCCTGGTAGATGTGGCACAGTTGCGCAACCGGGGTTCGCCAAAAATCAAAAGTAAAAAAGTTATCCATGAAAAAGCTTCATAACCTTATTGATAATTTTTTTAGTTCTAAAAACAAACTTTGTTTTTGGGTAAGGAATATTATGCATAGCCGGCCGCAAAATATACACCAACGTGGCAAAGGGCGGTCTTATATTTATTCAGTGGTCATCTCAAAACCGATAGAAAACACCTTACAAGTGTAGC
>JALYYM010000614.1 GCA_030946565.1 Bacteroidota bacterium
CCGAGGGTGTTTTCTCCCATTTTCCATTTCTCTACCTCCTCCATATTCATGGGTGCCTGCACTATAAACATCAGGTCGTAGAAGTCTTTATTTTCCTGTGCAAATTCAATATAAACCTTTCCCAGCGCCTTTAAGCGCTCAAATGGATCTGCAACATGTTGAAGAGGTTGCATCCTGGTAAGCATGCGGCGGAACCCTTCTTCGTGGAGCGCATGAAATATTTCATCCTTCTCTTTAAAATATAAATAAATAGTGCCGGGGCTGTATTCAATTCTTTCAGCAATGTTTCTTATACTCGTTTGGTCGTAGCCTTTCTCCAAAAAAATGCTTCGTACTGCGTCCAGGATCAGGGTGCGCATTTCTTCTTTTTCACGTTGCTTACGATTGGCTACTGTCATTACTTAATTTAAAACACGAAACTAATGAACGGTGTTCAGAAAACAAAATTTTTTTAAAAATTTATTTTGACTGCGGCAACAAATTGGGTGGAGATAAATATTGATAGCTATTACGATAAGCGAACGGCATTTTCATTTACACTATCAGTGTCGGGTGTACGCAGTGATGAGTTTGTGTCAAGTGATGGCAACAATTGGGATGCTTACTGGAACCCTATCTGGTTTGCTAAAACACATATTGATAAAGAAGGCTGGACCGGTTATGCCATGCGTGCAAATTTTTCATTCATCTAATTTGCGTCAACTGATTTTCTGCTTCTTAAAAATTTTCAATTAATCAATTGCTCAAACTGTACTTTACGTAAGTTCGCACTTCGCTTTCTTCCCCTTCAATGATCAAAAATTTTACTTCTTTTATAAAAAACAAGCCTGTATTTGCAGTAGGTTTTTTATTTGCGGTATCCAGCCTTTTGTTTGGAATTTGGGTGGCTGCAATACCTGGCATCAAGGCCAGGATGGGTTTCACAGATGGAAGCCTCGGCCTTTCTTTGCTGTTGGCGCCTTTGGGTTCTGTTTCCGGCATGCTGCTCTCAACAAGGGTTTTCAGTAAAATTTCTGTAGGCAGGTGGATGTTTACCGGCTACATTATCATGTGTTGTATTATGATGCTGGAAATAAATTCAGTAAACAGGCCGATGTTGTGGCTCTGTCTTTATTTCTTCGGGCTCATAGGCTTTCTAAACGGAGTAAGTGCTAATTCGACCGTAAACCTGATGGAGAAAAAATACAATAAACTTTTCATGAGCACCTGCCATGGTATGTATAGTATGGGCGGTGCACTAAGCGGAGGTATAGCCGCTTTATTATTTGTATGGCATGTAACCTCGGGATGGCAGATTATATTGGTAGCCTGTTGCCTCATCACCGTTATACTTTTAAATAAGCCCTACCTCCTCGCTAACAAGGATATTATTCACTCCCGGTCTGCATTCAAATTTCCATCTGCTTCTATATTGGGTATTTCATTTATTTGCATGGTAAGCTTTATGGCAGAAGGCTGCGTGGCCGACTGGAGCGCTATTTATTTTAAAGAAATATTATTCGCCCCAAAAGCCTTGATAAGCCTGGGTTATGTTGGTTTCTCTGTAGCCATGACGGTGGGCAGGTTAAATGGCGATATGCTGATAACAAAACTTGGAAGTAAAACTGTGGTACTCTGTGGAAGCCTGCTTGCTGCTTTGGGATTTTTAGTCGTGGTAACAGCGTCTGTAATATTTATTGCAATAACGGGATACATAATGGTTGGGCTGGGTTGTTGTTGCATTGTACCTGTCCTATTCAGGGCATCGGCCAATATTCCAGGCCTAAGTACTGTAGAAGGATTTGCAATGGTCACCACCGGTGGGCTAATAGGCTTTCTTACCGGGCCTTCCGTTATCGGATTTATTGCTGAAAAAGCGAGTCTTCCAAAAGGCTTGTCGCTACTCATTCTTATGGGTTTGCTGGCTGCCTACACTGCATGGCGCAATCCATTTATTGTAAACAATAAGCCTTTGGCGCCGGCCGCTTTACCGTTTGATGAACAGCTATATTAAATGTACCGGGCTATTTTTTTTTGCTTTTTGTGCGCTGCATTATTTTTGTTTAATTTACCGATAGTATATAAAAGCGTTCAACCTTAACCGTTATACAACGTGGAAATACAGCTAATTAAAATAAAAAAAGCTCCAAAGTTTTAAGTTCGGAGCTCATTGTATATCAAAAAATATGATGTACTGTAGATATGGTGGCGGATTTCTCCAGCCTACACCAGAGATTTATTAGTTGTACATCAACGTTTTTTTCTATTGCAAAGCTATACACGTTTTTGTTTGCCAGCTAATTGTAATTATTATAATCTTGTTAATAAGCGATCAACGGCTGTAAATCCATCACATGATAAAAGTCCAATTCTTTTCTAGGAATAAAATGCAAGGTGTTATAAAATTAAAACTCAATGAGAAAATGAAAAAGACAGCAATGTTGAGTTACTGCCTTTCTAATCCTCATCGCTACATCATTAGCTGATGTTTATCTCATGCTTCACGGATTCTTTGCCGGGTATAACGGGCAGGGTTACCTGTAAAACTCCATCGACATACTTTGCAGTTATTTTTTCTGTGTCAATGGATTCGTCCAGGGTAAAAGTTCTCTCGAAACCACCGCGGCTGTATTCCCGCCTTGTCCATTCCACTTTTGGGAAGCCTTCAGGTGGCGTGTAAGAAACGATTAATTCATTTCCTTTTACATCCAGCTTAAAGTGTTCCTTTAGGCGGCCGGGAGCGAAAACAAGCATTTCATAACTGTTTTCTGTTTTGTAAATGTTTACAGCAGCTCTTTGCATGGAGCGGATGGGCAGTTGCTGTTGCCTGCCTCCGTAGTTGCCTTTTGCGGCACACGACTGATTGTAGTACATGTTTCTATTTTTTTTAAATGAAAAATTGGTTTACACATTTGTGTTTACACATTCGTGTTCACAGGTTTGTGTTTACACATAGATAGACGAATGAGCAGGAGGAATATTTTAAATGGATAAAAGAAGAACAGCTTTTAATTTAAACCGCAATCGCTTCCAACTTTTCTTCCCAACTTTAAAACAAAATCATTCCCAGTTCGTCTTCCTGTACAGATGGAAGAAGTACTTATTATAAATACGCAAATGGCAGCAGGCGGATCAAACTCTATTACAACAATTATTAAAGATTACAGCAGGCGGCTGCTGAGTTTTATAAAGCAGCGTGTATCTATTGACGAAGATGCTGAAGATATTTTACAGGACGTATTTTATTCATTAGCGGAAAGTACCGAGCCGATAGAGCAGGCAGGAAGTTGGCTGTTTACGGTGGCGAGAAATAAAATCACGGACAAATATCGTAAGCAAAAACTTCCATTGGCTGATGATGTATTTGCACAATCGAATGACGGAGAAGAAACTTTTGACTGGAAAGAAATGTTGCTTTCGCCGGGCGAAAATCCAGAGACAGAATATTTGAGAAGCCTTTTTTGGGAAGAGTTACAACAAGCCCTGGCGGAATTGCCTGCGGAGCAAAGAAATGTATTTATTCAAAATGAAATTGATGATATTCCCTTTAAAACTATTGCTGAAAATACAGGCGTAAGTGTGGCCACGCTTATTAGCCGCAAACGATATGCAGTATTACATTTAAGAGAACGGCTGTTGTTATTAAAAGAAGAATTGTTGAATTATTGAGGGAAGGGGAGCAGTTATGAGATATTAGTTATGAGTTTAAAATTTTTAAATAAAATACAAATGAAAAGATTTAGGTTTCAAATGGGTTTAAAGTTTTTAGCATTATTTATCATCGGCGTTTTATTAGCCGGCACCGTAACAATGGCTTTATGGAATGCTATATTGCCCGCAGTGCTGGGTGTAAAAGCAATTACCTTTTTGCAAGCGCTCGGCATATTGCTATTGAGTAGAATATTGTTTGGAGGCTTTGGCCGGAGGGGCGGCTGGCAAGGGCGCAGAGGACAATGGCGCGGCAACATGAAAGAAAAATGGGCGAAAATGACTCCTGAAGAACGTGTAAAATTTAAAGCAGAATGGGGTAGGCGTTGTGGAGGTAATTGGAAAAATACGGAAGAAGCAAAACATGGTGATGTGCCTATTGGATAAAATTATTTCTGCGGAATTCTTTAAATTATTTCGTAGAGCCGAGATAGTTCTTCAAAAATATCTGCTGTTCTTTTACGTAGGCACTTAGGTCATCAAGCATTTTTTCTATATCACCAGTGTTGAGCGTTAAATTTGCTTTGGAAGCATTCACTATTTTTAATTTGCTATTAGCGCTTGCTATTTTGTGCTTGATGGCATCCAGCATAGCATTTATTTCATCGATGCTTTTGGTTGGCAAAAAGCGATTGTTACGATAGTTTAAAAAACTTTTAAATTCCGTAAGAGCGGTTGTATAATCAGCCACGGACGCATTGTATAGGTCAACGTCGGTTTCCTGGTATACAATTTCTGTTTCCATCTTAAGCTGGCTAAGTTTAAGAGCAACTAAAGATGATGGCATTCCGTTTTTTTGAATTCTTTTCATAGTGGAAATGAATTGTGTAAACGAATTTTGCTTATCGTAAGCATTAATAGAATCAACATAGTTGAAATAGGCTCTGCTGCTGCTTCCTGTAGATAAACCTTTATTGAATTCCTGGTAAGTAAGTGGATAATTTAAAACCTGAAACAATGGGTCGAAGGGCATGTGGGATTGTATAAATTCCTGTGGCGTTAGCTGAAAATAATGTGTGCCTTGGCTTGCAAACCCACCATTTGTTGCAAAGCCGGCATCCCATGTAGGATCATATAGATACCAATTATTATTTACTGAAACAGCATTCCATGCATGGCCTGCTCTATTGCCGGATCTGTCCAGGTTAGTGTAGCCATCTATCACAAAAGACCTGAGGCCGCTCTTGACACAAATATCATTGAAGATAGCCGCGAAATTTTCGCAAACTCCTTTTTTTCTCCTGAAAGCAATCGATACTTTTTCATAGCGATCCTCATTCAATATCACACGATGCAGGCTATCTGTACTGTACTTTATATTGTTGGCCACCCATGTATATACAGCACGTACTTTGTCTTCTTCGTTATTAAAATGATTTCTTACATAAGCTGCAATACTGTCTGTGCTTGAAGTTTGTGCTGCTGGAATATTCAGTATTTCCCTATCAGTTTTTGAATACTCATTTTCGCTCTGCGCATGAACAACTGACGCGTAAAATAAAACAAGTATTATCACCAGCAACTTCATCTCATAAAGTTAGAATTTGATTTGGAAAATCTACGATAAAAATGATGCCCTTTGTAAACTGTGCCAACAATATAAATTGAAGTATTTGTGCAAGAATATCTTAAAAAAATCTGAACTTTCTTCTCTTCTCTCTTCTGCGCTCGTCGCTTTAGCAACAACTGTGCATTAACAAAAACTTATAATCGCCTTATTAATCCTTTGTCAATTTTTTACTTCTGATTTAAAGAACGGCGATAAAACCCGGCTCTACCTATAACATGAAAAAACAAATTCTACTTATCCTTTCCATTTTAAGTTCAGCATTCACCTTCGCTCAAAC
>JALYYM010000640.1 GCA_030946565.1 Bacteroidota bacterium
GTCATGTGAAAGCAAAGAAAGGACAAGTTTTTGATAAACTAATACAAATAAAGCTGTTTAGGTGTAATTATGCAAGAGATCTAATGAACAGAACCGAAAGGATTTAATGATTATTTTCCATATAGCAAAAAAATGTAAGTTAAAGCATGTAATTATTGGTTAATCCTATTTGTAGATTTACATAATAAAGAATTGATAACACTTGAGTGAAAAGAGCCACATATCGATACAGCCTTTGCTATTTTCTTGCAATTTCTCACAGTTGACTGATGTTAGTTAAACCAATTAGGAAATTAAGAAATAATACAATAAAGCATAAAATAGGGTTTGTTTTTTATAAATAAAAAGATGTATGAAGAACATCAAATCAAATGCTCATCTTGTGGCAACATGTTTTTATCTAAAATGAATGATACTTTATGTAATGAATGTTTTAAGTCAACTAGTAATCGACTCAAACCATTTAAAAAGCCTAATCAATATTAAATTATGTCATTAATAGATCTATTGCATAATTAGAAATGTTTTGTTGTATTCACTATGAATGCGGTCAATTATCTAAACTGTTTTATTATTCGATAGTTTACCAGGCCTGATACTATATCTGATACCTTGTTCTATCTTCTTAATTTATTTATAAATATATCATTCACTATCCTGTACTTTTTCAATCGACAAATGGTAGGTTCTATCACTATTCTTTTTTTGGAATGATATTGGTTATACTCTTTTTCCTCTGCAGATAACTCTTGATTTCTTTTCTTTTTATAAGGCAGTGCCGATAGTTGTTCTGGAAAATCTTTTTCTATACTGATATCCAAGATCCAGCACATTAACAACTTGATTAGGAGTTACGGGTTATTCTTTTTATAGATGTCGTAGTCATGCTATTTTCCTTTCTTGTAGTCTACTTTGTGAATGATGATCCCACGATTGTTAACCATAAGCTGTGTCTTTACAGCATGTTTTTTCTTCTTTCCAGAATAGTACATTTTTATTCTATCCTCATCTACCCGTCTTTGAATCGGCTGTTCTGTGGAATCTATGAAAGATAGAAATCCTGGAAAGTATTTCTCTGCTTCCTCTGGCGTTTGTAGTCTATTTGTCATTCTGTATATCTTTTGTGGAACAGGTACAGATGTTCTTATCAATGGCTCAATCTTTTGTATGTCTCTATAGATTAGATCTCTTGCATAATTACACCTAAACAGCTTTATTTGTATTAGTTTATCAAAAACTTGTCCTTTCTTTGCTTTCACATGACAGATTATCCAAAAAACCACTGCTTTTCAAATCATTTACGGGTCTATCAGTACAAGAGTTTGATGACATTTATGATAAAGAGATAGCAAAAAGATATGAAAAACACGAATTAAAGCGTTTATCATGCAAAAGAAAGAATAGAGAGCGATCTACTGGTGCAGGAAGACCATTCAAACGAGATGTCAAAGATAGGTTTCTAATGATTTTAGTGTATTATCGTCTCTATATCACTTACACATTGGCTGGCTTTTTGTTTGACCTCGATCAGAGCAACATATGCAGAGACATTCAAAAGATTGAACTTCTGATAAGGCAATGCTTACCAATACCGCAGAAATTATACAATATAACAAAAAGGTTAAAAACGCCAGAAGAAGTTGATAGATATTTTCCCGGCTTTCTGTCTTTCACAGATTCCACAGAACAGCCGATTCCAAGACGGGTAGATGAGGATAGAAGAAAAAAGGAATATTATTCAGGCAAAAAGAAAAGATATACTATCAAAAATCAGCTTATGGTTAACAATCATGGTATTATCATTCACAAAACAAACCATAAGAAAGGACGTAGACATGATTATGATATTTACAAGACGAACCATCCTGTCACCCCTCCACAAGTTGTTAATGTAATTGATCTTGGATATCTCGGTGTAGAAACGGATTTCCCAGAACAATTATCCGCCTTACCGTATAAAAAGAAAAGAAATCAAAAAGATCTGTCCCAAGAAGAAAAAGAGTACAACAGAATTCATTCCAAAAAGAGAATAGTAGTGGAACATACTATCAGCAGATTGAAAAAGTACAGGATACAAAGCGATGTATTTAGGAACAAATTGAG
>JALYYM010000653.1 GCA_030946565.1 Bacteroidota bacterium
CGGCAATGGTACATGCGCATTACAGATTATGCTGAAAGGCTTTTAGATGGTTTGGAGAAAGTTGATTTTAGTGATGCCATGAAGGAAATGCAGCGTAACTGGATTGGAAGAAGTGAAGGCGCTGAAATGAAATTTAAAATCCAGGATTCTGATCTAAACATTGAAGTTTACACAACCCGCCCTGATACCATTTTCGGTGTGGATTTTATGGTGCTTGCACCTGAGCATGAACTCGTAAATCAAATTACGATGGAAGGCCAACAGTCATCCATAGACGAATATCTAACTTATGTAAAAAGCCGCAGCGACAGGGAACGCATGGCTGAGGTAAAACAAATCACGGGAGCTTTTACAGGCGCTTATGCCATCAACCCTTTTGACGGAAAGCAAATACCAGTATGGATTTCCGAGTATGTGTTGGCGGGCTATGGCACAGGCGCTATCATGGCTGTTCCGTGCGGCGATCAACGCGATTTTCTTTTTGCCAAACACTTTAATATTCCCATCACCAATATCATCGGCGATTATTATAATGGCGAAGAAGCTAATCCCACTAAAGAAGCAACGCTCACCAATTCAGGTTTTTTGAACGGAATAAAAATGGAAGATGCCATTGATATTGTTTTGAAAAAAATTGAAGAAGCGGGAATAGGAAAAAGAAAAGTAAACTATAAAATGCGTGATGCGGGTTTCAGCCGCCAGCGGTATTGGGGCGAGCCTTTTCCGATCTATTATAAAAATGGCGTGGCTTACCCTTTAGATGTAGATGAATTGCCGGTTGAATTACCGCATGTGGAAAATTACAAACCCGGACCGGAAGGGCAAGGACCGCTAGCGAATATTGAGGAGTGGGTAAACCTGGATGTAGATGAAGCACAGATGTTGTTATCGCATTCAAACCTCACCCCCGGCCCCTCTCCAAAGGAGAGGGGGGACGAGACACAGTCCTACATGACGACTGATAAGCAAACGTGGAATAACTTAAAGCCTTTCGCAAGGGAGAACAGGAAAAATAAAACCCAGGCCGAAAACCGTCTATGGCAAAATCTCCGGAATAGAAAAGTAGCTGATCATAAGTTTCGCAGGCAACATGCAATCGGGGGCTTTATAGTTGATTTTGTATGTATCGAAAAAAAACTCGTTATAGAAATTGATGGAGAATATCATGAAGACCCTGAACAGAAAAAATATGATGATTTAAGAACAGAATACTTATTAGGGCAAGGATTTAGTGAAATAAGATTTTCGAACGATCAGATCCTCAAAAATATTTCATCAGTATTAAAGGAAATCCGAAACAAGCTTGAGAACGGTTCCCCTCTCCTTCGGAGAGGGGTTAGGGGTGAGGTTAATGTATGGAAGCGCGAAACCAACACCATGCCGGGTTACGCCGGCTCCTCCTGGTATTTCCTCCGCTACATGGACCCACACAACGATGAAGAATTCGCCGATAAAAAAGCCACCGATTACTGGAACCAGGTAGATGTATATGTTGGCGGAACGGAACATGCAGTTGGCCATTTATTGTATAGCCGCTTATGGACAAAGGTTTTATATGATTTAGGTTTTATAAGTTTTGATGAGCCGTTTAAGAAGTTGGTGAATCAAGGGATGATACAAGGGAGCAGCAGGTTTGTTTATAGATTGCAGTTAACGAATGTCTTTAAAGATGAATCCCTAAATATATTCGTCTCTAATGGAATTGCCGATAAAGTGATCAGCAAAGAGATTACAATAAAGTATCTAATAGACGAGGTTGAAAAAGTTGCCCCTAATTATATTGTTTACAAAGAACTTCCTCTTCATATAGTCGGAGCTCATTTTGTTTCATTGCATGTTGATGTAAACATCGTTGACGGGAATGAATTAGATATTAGAAAATTTACGCAATGGCGCAATGGTGAATATGCAAATGCAGAATTCATATTAGACGGAGGGAAATACATCTGCGGTGTTGAAACCGAAAAGATGTCCAAATCAAAATACAACACCGTCAACCCAAATGACTTAATAGATAAATACGGCGCAGATACCTTCCGCATGTATGAAATGTTTCTTGGGCCAATAGAGCAAAGCAAACCATGGGACACCAAGGGCATTGAAGGTGTTCATCGTTTCTTAAAAAAACTATGGCGTTTATTTTTTGATGATATAAAGGGAAAGATTTGGAATGAAGAAAGTGCAAATCCTGAGGAATTAAAAGTTTTACATAAAGCCATTAAAAAAATCGGAGAAGATACAGAGCGCTTCTCTTATAATACTGCAGTAAGCGCTTTCATGGTTTGTGTAAATGAACTTACAGATTTGAAATGCCATAAAAAAGAAATTTTAGAACCGCTATTAATTTTGTTAGCGCCTTATGCACCGCACATCGCGGAAGAGTTGTACCATCAGTTGGGCAATACCACAAGCATCATTGATGCACATTATCCAAAGCTCGAAAACAAATACCTTGTAGAATCCGAAATAGAATATCCCGTTTCGATCAATGGCAAAATGCGTACAACCATTACCTTACCACTTGATGTGCAACAAGGTGAGGTTGAAAAGATAGCTTTAGATAATGAAATCGTAAAGAAATGGATAGAAGATAAGCCGGTAAAGAAAATAATTTTTGTAAAGGGAAGAATGATAAATGTGGTCACTTAGTGATTGAAAATTAAAATTAATTTACAAACTCATCACTCGTCCCTTTTTACCCATTCACAGCAACCACTCCACCTCATCAAATCCAAAGCTTCTTTCTATCGCATCTTTTGTAATCAGCTCTCCCGAAGGTGGAACGCTTTGAACGGTAGTTTCAAAAACAATATTTCCTTTCCTGAGCTTTACCTGTTTATTCCTGGCGAATAAATTGGCATTATACTCTTCCAACATTTCATTGTACCCGCCATTCTGTAATTGATTAATTCTTGCTAAAACATCTTCGTGAAGCTCTTTGCCTAATTCAACCACATCATAAACCTGCCCCGTCAACTGCCTCAAAGAGGAAGCCTGGAAATCCTGCGTCTCAAAATTTTGCTGGTTCACATTAACGCCGATTCCTATTATTGACCACTGCCATAAATTACCTTTAAGTACGTTCTCAATCAATATTCCGCCTGCCTTCCTGTCATTTATAAAAATATCATTGGGCCACTTAATTTTTACATCTTTCTTAATATATTTTGAAACAAAATCGTAGCAACCTAACGCCGCAGCCACACTTACTCTAAACTGGTAAAGAACAGGCAGCCACTGCATTTCTATAATCATGGATAGCAAAATACCTTGTCTTTTGCCACTTTTCCAAGCCTTATTACGACGGCCCTTTCCCTCCGTTTGCTCAAGCGCAAATACCGCGTCACCACTATTGCCATCCCCATTTTGAACCATTCCCATGGCATAGTTGTTGGTACTATCTACCCTTTCAAGAACCACGAACTTTTTGGGCGCCGTAAGCATGCAAAATGTATTAGTAAAGAATTAGTATTTTTGATAAAATAGCTTGCAATAGATTTTCGGTAAATCTGCAATCTACCAGTTTAAAACCTATTTTTTCTATGTTAAAAGAATAATATAGAATCTGATTAAAAAGAATTCATTTGAATAATTTAACCTTATTATCCACCAGGAAAAAATCTACTCTTACAAGGTTAACACGAAACAGCAAAATCTTTAAGGCTATTATTCATGCAATACAGGAAAAAAAGGGTGAGAAAATCATTAGCCTTGATCTAAAAAAAATCCCTGAAGCTGTTGCTGATTTTTTTATTATTTGCGAAGCTACTAACAATATTCAGCTAAAAGCTATAGCAGATGAGGTGGAAGTAGAAGTGAAAAAAAAGTGTGGCGAATTGCCTTATAAACATGAGGGCCGCCAGGGAGAGCAATGGATATTGATTGACTACGTTAATGTTGTAGTTCATATTATGTTACCGGAGCCAAGAAAATTTTACAGTCTTGAAGAAATGTGGAGTGATGGTTCTATAACGGAACATTAACTACGCGGGCTTTATAATTACGTATTTTACAACAAGTAAATTAAAAACAAATAAAAATATCTCTGTGGTAGAAAAGACCAGGATGATAATTAAAATATTGCGAGGCAAGCATTTATGGCAACTGAAGAAAAGAAAAAAATTCCCCTACAAAAACGGCTAAATCCCAATGGGCTTCCCGGTTCTGATGAAGATCCTAAAAAACGTCCTAAGCTTAGTATTTACTGGGTATATGGATTATTATTGGCGGCGATAATTGGCTATAACCTTTTCAGGTCAACATCAGGAGGTGGTTTTGAAATGGATAACACGCAATTTTATGCAATGCTTAAGCATGGCGATGTAGACCAGATCAAGACAGTGGGCAATAAGAAAATTGTAAGGGTTTATATAAACTCAAACGCACTGAATAATAACGCAGCTTTTTATAGCAATGTATTCGGGCCCAATTTCGATGCTGCAAAAAAAATGGACCCGCCGCAAGCGTATTTTCCTATTATAAAGGACGAAATATTTTCTTCTGAACTGTTGCAGTTTTATAAAGATAACCCTGATGTGAAGCATGTAGCGGACCGGCCTGGCGATGAAGGCGAGTTATTTGGACAAATTGTAAGTACACTTTTACCCATCCTTTTAATCGGCTTACTATTCATAATGATGATGCGTAAAGTAGGCGCTGGTGGTGGAGGCGGTGGCCCTGGCGGAATATTTAATATTGGTAAATCAAAAGCTACCTTGTTTGACAAGGGAGCCAGGGTAAATATTAATTTCGGCGATGTTGCTGGCCTGGATGAAGCGAAGGTAGAAGTGATGGAAATCGTTGACTTTCTTAAAACGCCAAAAAAATATACCGCTTTAGGTGGTAAAATTCCTAAAGGCGCTTTGTTGATCGGCCCTCCGGGTACAGGTAAAACTCTATTGGCCAAAGCTATGGCTGGTGAAGCACAAGTTCCTTTCTTCAGCCTGAGTGGTAGTGATTTTGTGGAAATGTTTGTAGGCGTTGGTGCAAGCCGTGTACGCGACCTTTTTAAGCAGGCAAGAGAAAAAGCGCCATGCATTATATTCATTGATGAGATAGATGCGATTGGGCGTGCCAGAGGTAAGAATATGATGATGAGTAATGATGAAAGGGAAAATACACTCAACCAATTGCTCGTGGAGATGGATGGATTTGGTACCGACCTTGGCATTATAATTTTGGCAGCAACAAACCGTCCTGATGTATTGGACAATGCATTATTAAGGCCCGGCAGATTCGACAGGCAAATAACTATTGACCGCCCCGATCTTGTTGGCCGTGAAGCAATTTTCAAAGTGCATTTATTACCCATAAAAATTTCACAAACACTGGATGTGCATAAACTCGCGGAGCAAACACCAGGCTTTGCAGGGGCTGATATTGCTAACGTATGTAATGAAGCCGCACTTATAGCAGCCCGTAAAAATAAAGAGGCAGTTGATATGTCTGACTTCCAGGATGCTATCGATAGGGTGATAGGTGGCCTTGAGAAAAAGAATAAGATCATTTTACCTGAGGAAAAAGAAATCATTGCTTATCATGAAGCAGGCCACGCTATATGCGGCTGGTTTTTGGAACATGCTTATCCACTATTAAAAGTTACCATTGTACCAAGAGGAACGGCAGCACTTGGTTATGCACAATACACGCCCAAGGAACAATACTTATATAATACTGACCAGCTACTTGACCAGATTTGTATGACGCTTGGCGGCAGAGCGGCCGAAACAATCTTCTTTGGTAAAATTTCAACCGGCGCCAGTAACGACCTTCAGCAAATAACCAAAATGGCTTATGCGATGGTTACTGTTTATGGGATGAACGAAAAAGTAGGAAACGTGAGTTATCATGATCCGCAACAGGAAAATACTTTTACAAAACCTTTCAGTGAAGAGACCGGTAAAATGATTGATGAAGAAGTAAGGAAACTTATTGACCAGGCATTTGAGCGCACCAAAAAATTATTGACGGAAAGAAAAAATGAAGTAGAAATTTTGGCAAAAGAGTTATTGAAAAGAGAGGTATTATTTCAAAGTGATGTAGAAGCTTTGATCGGCAAGCGGCCTTATGAAGAAAAGAAGGCGCTTGATTTTGTGGACAATCCGAAAGAAGCGGTTATTGATACGCCAATGGAAGGCATAGTAGTTGATACCAAAGTATAAATAAATAATGAAGGTTTCATCTTCAAAAGAAAAAATTCTAAAAAAAATAAGAGAGGCACTGAGTAATCCAGTGCCTTTACCTTTTCCAAAAAGCGAAGGGATAAACTCTGTCTTTACTCCGCAAAAGGAAGATCTTGAATTTATTTTTGCTGAAGAGTTTACAAAGCTGCTGGGCAACTTTGCTTTTTGTGTAAATGAAACCGATATGAAGCTACAGCTAATGAAGCTTGCTGCCGAAAAAAAATGGGAAAAACTTTATTGCGTTGAAGATGAAATATTGAAAAAGTTTAGTGGCAAAGGTGCTTTCGATAGTGGTACATCATTGGTAGATTGTGATGCTTCAGTCACGAGTTGTGAATTTCTTATAGCCCGTACAGGCGCAATCGTTATGACTTCTGCGCAACAAAGTGGCCGTACGGTGAGCGTGTATGCACCTGTGCATATTTGCATAGCCTATACTGACCAGCTCTTGTATGATACCCGCGATGCAATTAAAGCCTTGAGAGCAAAATACGATAACAATATTCCTTCCTTTATAACTTTTGCTGCTGGCCCGAGCCGCACTGCAGATATTGAGAAAACTTTGGTAGTGGGCGTTCATGGACCCAAAGAAGTTTATTTGTTTTTAATTGATAGACCGGTGAAACCATAAATGTTTATTGAGTTTGTTTTAACTTTAATAGAACAAAAATCTACATGAACGAAATCATTTTTTTAATAGAAGAGGCTTTGGAAGGTGGTTATAC
>JALYYM010000658.1 GCA_030946565.1 Bacteroidota bacterium
TGAAAGATGCTTTGGCCTATGCCGAAGCAATCATTGATGCAATTCATGAACCGTTGGTGGTACTTCATGCTGATTTGCGGGTTAGGAGCGCTAACACTGCATTTTACAAAACCTTCATGCTTAGCCCTGAAGAGACCGAAGGAAAACTTATTTGTCAGCTTGATAATGGCCAGTGGAAGGCTGAACCATTAAAAAAGTATTTTGGAAAGATTCTTACATCAAAACACGTAGTAAAGGATTTAGAATTAGAACATCATTCCGAAAAAACCGGCGATAAAGTTTTATGTTTTAATGGCCGTAAACTTATATTACTAGGCGAAACCGAGCCAATGATTTTGCTGGTAATTGAAGATATCACTGCCAGAAAAAAATATGAAGGCCAGGTAGAAAAGGAAAAAAATATTATAGCAGAAAATGAGCGCCTGGTAAGTGTTTCCAGGCAGAAGGATGATTTTATAAGTATGGCATCGCACGAATTAAAAACGCCTGTTACCAGCATTAAGGCTTTCGCACAGTTGCTGGAACATGATTTTGCAAAAGAACAAAATGCTCAGGGCGTCAAGATGCTTTCGCGAATGAATGCTCAAATTGTGAAGCTTACTCATCTGATCGAAGATTTGCTTGACGTAACTAAAATAGAAGGCGGGAAGCTTCAGTATCACCTGGTGGACTTTGACATTAACGAAATGATTATTGATTGTGTAAGGGAGATGCAGCTAACTACCAAAACGCACAAGATAAAAGTAGATGTGCATGGCGAGCAAATTATTTATGGCGACAGGGATAGGGTATGGCAGGTACTTACCAATCTGTTATCTAATGCCATTAAGTATTCGCCAGATGCAAAAGACATCCTTGTATATACTTCCGTTACCAAAAAAATAATTTCTGTACACGTACGGGATTTCGGGATCGGGATAAGTAAACAAAAGCAATCGAAAGTATTTGAGCGTTTTTTCCGCGTAGCGGGAATAAAAGAAGATACTTACCCCGGCCTTGGCCTTGGTTTATATATTTCTTCAGAGATTGTAAAGCGGCATAAAGGAACTACCTCAGTTAAAAGTAATATTGGCAAGGGAAGCACTTTCATCTTCAGGTTGCCTTTAAAGAAATCCTGACGAAAGCCAATATGTTCTGTAAAGGGCATTTCCCTTCATTAATTATATTATTGCGCCAGAATTTTATTTCTCTCTTTAAAACTGAAAAAGTTAACTTACATTATTCTTTTTGTTGATGTATTCAAAATAAACAGATGGATAAAATTCTTGTAATAGATGATGATGAGGACATATTAAAGGTAGTTAAGATGATCCTTACCATTGAAGGATACAAAGTAGAAACGGAATGCAGATGGGAAGAAACTTTTAATAAAATTGAATCATTTGACCCAGACCTCATCTTACTTGATATAATGCTCGGCAGCGAAGATGGAAGAAATGTTTCCAGGCAAATAAAATCCAAGGCTTGCCTGAGACATATTCACATCATTTTATTTTCTGCGAAGCATGGCGCAAATAAACATTTCAGTGAATGCCTTGCTGATGGCTTTATTGCAAAGCCGGTTGATCCGCAGGCACTATTAAACAAAATTTATTCGCAACTTGCGAAAAAATCTGGCCTCAATTAATCCCCTTTTTTTTATTGAATTAAATAGACAACTCCTTTAACGACCGGGGCGCCGTTTTTCAAATTTATTATATATGGATAAGCGCCTCCCTGCTGTATAATTCCTTTATACTTCCCATCCCATGATTTTACAGCACCATCATTGGTAAACACCATTTGCCCAAACCTGTTGAATACTTTAATAACTGCACCAGGATAAGCTTCCAGCGCCTCGATGTTCCATACGTCATTCACGCCATCATTGTTAGGAGTAAACGCATTTGGTATAAATAATTTGGCATATACTTTTACAACCACACTATCTGTAGAAACACCACAGCCATAACTGGAAGATAACGTTAACGCGTAGGTGATAGCTACCTGCGGATTTACCTGCGGCGTGAGATCGGTGACAGATGAAATGTTGTAAGCAGGCGTCCATAACACAGTGGCATCAGTAATATTAGAAGTTCCATTCAGCGTGGTCATATTGCCGGCGATTATCACTTTGTCAGGCCCTGCATTTGCAACAGGTTTTTTATTCACCGTCACTAGTACTGAATCAGATTTTTTGCAAGTGCCGTTATCTACAGTTAGTATATACAAAGTAGTTTCTGATGGAGATGCAGTAGGGTCTAAAATTTGTGTATTAGAAAGACTAACCGGTGGCTGCCATAAATAACTATTTGCATTAGTTGCGCCATTCAACTGCGTACTAACGCCCTCGCAAACATTTACATCAGCGCCTGCATCTACAAATGGCCCTTTTATAATATTTACAACAGTTGAATCTGTATTCACACATCCATCAGAAGAAGTGACTTTTAAATAAAACTTTCCATTGAAGCCTAAGGCTGCATTAGCAATAGAAGGCAATTGCTGGGTGCTTGTAAAATTCAATGGGCCGGACCAACTGTACGCACTCGCAGCATTTGCCTTTAAGGTAAGCGTAGAACCTTCACAAACCGGGCCGTCGTTGGCTGCGCCGGGAACAGGAAGAGGCACTTGATTTATTGTTAAAGGCGTAGACATTACCCTGCTGCACGCCGGCACAAGAACATAATTTCCTTGCGTAACTGCTACTCTGTATTGATAAGTTCCAAGTCTGCTTACCGGCATCCGGGTATAAGTAGCGTTTATGGCTCCGGCAATATCACTCCAGGTAACTCCCATATCTGTACTCAACTGCCATTGAAAACGGGTATTAACACCGGCCGGAGTTACCATACTGGAAAAAGTATAAGATGTGTTATCCCCCTGGCAAATGTTTACGGCTGTGGATGAGTTATTGATCGCCACTGTTACCAAAGCCCCGCATGGCCTGAAGGTAATATCATCTACCACAAGGTCGTTGCCACATCCGCCGGGAGCATTGTTCGTCATCCTAATTACTACTGTATTGACGTTGGCGGGTGTTTTAAAAAATAGCCCGTATTGTTTCCAAACTGGAGAGGCGGAAGTGGCGATGTCGCCCGTTTTATATGTTTGTAACACAGTACCACCAAGAGTTTCGATATTAAATGTAACATTGGGCAAGATGCCGCTGTTACCACATGAGCTTGATTTAAGAATATTCAATATCCAAGCTGCAAATTCATAAGTGGTATTATCACAAAGCCCGTCCACCTGTTGTATATAAAAATCTCCCGGGGAGAAGGAAGCGTTCACGATCATCATGTAACCACTCGTGTCGTTTGGTGTATGGTCTTCTATAAGCGTGTGCCATGTATCGTTAAAGCAGGCCGGCGATGAATTACCAATCGTATAAGCCCCATCTGCAGGGCATGAATAAGGAACGTATAAATAATTCGTCAGGCTGGCTGCAATAGGAGGGCCGGGGTTGGCGCCGGAACCAAAAGTAATATTTACAACAGGCGCACCCAGGCTTCCCTGGCACAATTGTGCAAAGACGTTATTACACGTACCTGCAAGGAAAAAAACCAATATCCCGAAAAGTAAATACAGTCTCTTCATAAGTGCACGTCTAATAAAATTTCGAGCGTGTAAAATACTAACGAATCCTGAATTAAGATAGTTTGTTCTGCATCTCTTGATGCGTTGGATAGCAGAGTATTTGAATCTTAACACTGTATAAAGTTAGATGATAGCATCATCTTGATAATTTTTTAGAAAGCTTTTTTTCTGCAATATCGTTTGCGATTTTTTTTGCATCTAAAGGTATCTCGCGAATTTGTCCTGTCGGGCCCACCCAGAATCCACAGAAGTAATCCATCTTTGCCAAAATACCTTTGTTTATTGACGGGTAATTTCAAATCATCAAAGCGGCACTTATCTACATCTATAATTTCCGCATAATCCCTGTAAATTCCTATAGCCGCAACAAAAGCTCAATGCATGCATGTTTAGATTTTACCTCGTCCCATTTTTTATCTAATGGCTGCAACTTGTGCCTGGCGCTGCAATTATCATATCGTTGCTTTATTGCGAACGGCTGGAAAAAAAACAGGCTCTCCGATTTTCATTTGAAAGATTATAATTGTCAACCGTTAAACATTGCCAGAGGCGTTTGAAATGAAGATATCAATTTTGAGGATGGTAATATTTCCAACATGGGCATTTTGCTTTTGTAGCCAGGGTCATAATTTAATTTTGTAAAAACCCTGCTTATTGGTTAAGGTTGAATTATATTTATTGAAATTATCAACATGAAAAAGATCTGCATGCTAAGTTGTTTTCTAATGCTAAGCCTGATGCACATAATTGCCCAAACAAACAATGAGATGAAGGAAAAACTTTTAAGGCATGTTGTGCTGTTTAGTTTTAAATCAGGCAGCACCATTGCACAAATAAAAGCAGTTACGGATGCTTTTGCTGCTTTACCTAAAAAAATATCACAGGTAAAAACATTCGAATGGGGTACAAACAACAGCCCCGAAAATCTAAACCAGGGATTTACACACTGCTTTTTTGTAGGCTTCACATCAGAAGCAGACCGGGCAGTATATTTGTCGCATCCGGCGCATCTTGCTTTTGTAGAAATACTTAAGCCAATATTAGATAAGGTACTGGTGATTGATTATTGGGCTTTAGAATAATCTTTGTTTATCGGCGGGTAAAATCTGCCCCTGTTGGGCTTCCACTTTATAACCCGGAAGTTCAATCAAAACTTGAAGAAGCATCGTTGTTTTGCATAGGGTTGGCTACAATCCCTTCTGTATAAACACTAATAGCAACTATGACTTATAATGATTGAAACTTTTAGGAACGAATGCATAATTTTGAGAAAGGCCACGATTACCAGGGCATCTGTACATTTGTTGATTAATATACCGTTATGAAACCATTTTTTTTCTGCCTTCTTCTTTGTTTTTCTTTTAAATGTGGTTTTACTCAAACTACTACCGGGCCTAAAATTTTAATTGTTACCGCTCACCCGGATGACGAAACTACTTTCCCGGTAACGATTTATAAAATAACACATGACCTTGGTGGCATAGCTGATCTTGCCTTAATGACGGATGGCCAGGGTGGATTTGGCAACCCTGAACTTGGTTCTCAATATTATGGTTTGAATTTACAGGATTCAAATATTGCCAGGGCTTATTTGCCTGCAATAAGAAAACGTGAGCTAATGAATTCAGGAAAAATTATGGGTATTAGAAATTTTTTTTTCTTTGACCAGTTGGATGATTATTATTCAAAAGACCCCTTACCTTACGTAAATGGTATAAAATGGGATATCCCATTAATTGAAAAAAAACTTGACCATATATTAGCTCAAACTGCTTATGATTATGTATTTGTTTTATTACCCACTGCCGAGCAACACGGGCATCATAAGACGGCAAGCTTAATGGCTCTGCATGCAGTGCAGAGAATGAAAAGTAATAATAAACCTATTGTGCTTGGTGGGCTGGAGATATTAAAAGTTGATTCTGCCACAACGCACTTTGAAGGTTTGGAAGGCTTCCCTGAAACTAAAATAAAAAAAGGCTCACCTGTTTTTACTTTTGACCGCACTATTCGTTTTGGATTTAATAACGTGATTAGCTACATGATCGTTCACGACTGGACAGTGGCTGAATATAAGTCGCAGGGTGATACGCAAAATAATTACATGCATAAATATGAAATGGAAATGTTCTGGTACTTTGATATAAACGCTGCGGCTGGCCTGGAAAAAGTGCAAAAATTGTTTCAGCGGCTAAAGACAACCTACCCAAATAATACAGAACATAATTAAATGAATGATATTCATGAACACCCTGGAGGTTTATATAACCGGTATGCTCACATATGAATTCATGTGTGAATTTATTATCAAACTAATCGCAAACTCCCGCCTTCTGTCGCCGATTTTATTCCAAGAACAAAACATGTACAAGCCTCCAAATTTATTTCAAAGATAACTTCATTTAACAGTAAATGAAATCATCTTTTCAACTGTATCGCCGTTACTTGTAATACCATTTATGCTTACTGCATAAGTACCAGGAACATCATTGGTGTAAAAACTTACGGTGGCTTTGCTATCTTTATCTGTAACTATGCTTCCATTCCAGTATAGAATAGATCGTGAATCTTTTCCAGTATCCTGTTTTGTTTTTTTTTATCATATATAGGCGTAGCAAAAACCGGCGGATAAGAATACCCCTTTGCATAAAAATCTTTTGACAAAATAGCTTTGCTATAAGGATTATTTCTTATATACTTGATGCTTGTATTTATTATTATCACTCCATTGCCT
>JALYYM010000479.1 GCA_030946565.1 Bacteroidota bacterium
TGGAACGCCGGTAAACAAGGTTCCTTTCGAAAAACTAAGAAATTTCAATATCGAGAATCATAAAGGCTGTATTGCATTAAAATCAAAAGTTCATTACCAGGAATTGCAGGATGTAATTTCGCTCACAGTTGAAAATGGTGAAACACCCTTGTTACTTTTATTAGATGGAATTACTGATATAAGAAACATCGGGGCACTCGCCAGAACAGCTTACTGCTGCGGCGTTCATGCAATTGTTATCCCAGAAAAAGGAGTAGGGGCCTTGAATGAAGATGCTATCGCAACTTCTGCGGGAGCACTTGAAAATATTTCAGTTTGCAGAGTTAAGAGCCTGCACAATGCAATAGATGAATTGCACCTGAATGGTATAAAAGTTTTTGCGAGCGATATGAATGCGGATGAAAATAGTTTTGAAATAAATATGAAAGAGCCTTTTGCAATAATAATGGGCAGTGAAGACAAAGGCATTCAGCCTTCCTTATATAAACTATGTGATAAGCGATTTAAAATTCCCATGAAAAATGATTTTGAATCTTTAAATGTTTCGGTTGCTGCGGGTATGATTTTATATGAATGCCTAAGGCAAAGGATTAATTAATTTCATTCTGCATTATCACGTCAAAAAAATTTCTATAGCAACTGCTATTCGCTGTTATATTTTTAACGGGATTCAAACAGTTTATCTTTGTAAAAATTGAATAGACCACAAACAGGAATGTCACAACCAATTTCAGAAATTCACTTTGTAGAATGCCCACGCGACGCACTGCAGGGATGGAAAAATTTTATACCAACACAAAAAAAAATTCAATACATAAATAAATTATTGGAAGTTGGGTTTCATACTATTGACTTCGGAAGTTTTGTGTCGCCAAAAGCTATTCCTCAAATGGCAGATACCAGGCAAGTCATTAGTCAATTGTCATTGGTCAATACCAACACAAAGCTTTTGGCTATTGTCGCAAATGTAAGAGGGGCTACAGAGGCGGCAGAATTCGAAAAAATAACTTATCTCGGCTTTCCCTTTTCTATCTCGCCGGCTTTTCAAAAGCGTAACACCAATAGTACTATTGATGAATCTTTAGAAACAGTAAAAGAAATAAAACGAATATGCAATGAATATAAAAAGCAGCCTGTGATTTATATTTCAATGGCATTTGGAAATCCTTATGGTGATGAATATAATGAAGGGATAGCTATACAATGGATCGAAAAATTGGTAGGAGAGGGAATTGAAATTATTTCACTCGCCGACACAGTTGGCATAGCAACTTCTTCACAGGTTTCATCGCTGGTGGCAAATGTTATTAAGAAATTGCCAGGCATAGAAACAGGTGTTCACCTGCATTCCACAAATGCTAACTGGCAACAAAAATTAGAAGCCGCTTTAGAGAATGGATGTATGCGCTTCGATGGCGCCCTCAAAGGAATCGGAGGCTGCCCGATGGCCGATGATGAATTGGTTGGGAACATGGATTCAGAATTGATGATTGGCTATCTCAAAGAAAAAGGTTTTTTGCAAAATTTAAATATGAAGGCACTTGCAGAATGTGCTGCTATGGCATCCGAAATTTTCGAAAAATAATTACACAACAATGGAATTTATTTTACCATTTCATATTCCCGTGCCGGATTACAAGATATCTTATGCTGATAAAATTTTTCTTATCGGTTCATGTTTTTCAGAAGAAATAGGAGAACATCTTGCAAATTTGAAATTTAATGTATTGCAAAATCCCAATGGAATTTTGTACGACCCATTGAGCATTTCGTATGCACTCAACTCCTATGTAGATAATAAGAGGTATGATGAATGTGGCCTTTTTTCTACCGATGATTTGTGGCATAGCTGGCATCATCATTCTGTTTTTTCAGGCACTGATAAACATGAGGTGTTGCAAAAAATTAATCAGTCACAATCCCGGGCAAATGCCTTTTTAAAAAATGCAGCATGTGTTATTATTACTTTAGGAACCGCCTATAATTATCAATTAAAAAGCAACAATGAATTTATTGGCAATTGCCACAAAGCGCCTGCATCTCTATTTCAAAAAAATTTGATGGAGACTGTGGAGATTATTTCAAGACTTTCCCAGGCTATAAAAAATTTACAATCTTACAATCCTGGTGTTACTATCATTTTTACCATAAGCCCGGTGCGGCATGTAAGGGATGGTGTTATTGAAAACAATCGAAGCAAGGCCAGGCTTATTGATGCAGTACATTCGATCAAAGAAAATAATGACCGTATTTTATATTTCCCGGCTTATGAATTAGTGATAGATATTTTACGCGATTATCGTTTTTATAAAAGTGACCTGGTTCATGCAAATGAACTCGCCGTACAATATGTATTTGAAAGTTTTTGCAATACTTTCTTCAATGAAGCCACGACAAAATTGATG
>JALYYM010000669.1 GCA_030946565.1 Bacteroidota bacterium
CTTTGAATAATAATAATGTTCCAAAATTTATTAATAAAATGGATAAAAATAAAAATGAAAAAGGCAATCCTGATTACGAAAACATGTCAGACCAAAAGACAGGAAGTGCGTTGTATATAAAAACACATGAGGACTTCAATAATGAACATCCTGAACACGATGATTCGGGATTAATAAATGGCAATAACCCAAATCCGGAATCTAACATAGCAGAATTTGAAACTAAAAAAACCGGCAAAGAAATTAACGAAACAATCAAGGACAACAACGAAACGGCGAAAAGCTACACCTGCCCCATGCATCCTGAAGTGATTTCAGATAAGCCCGGCAAATGCCCAAAGTGCGGAATGGATTTAATAGAGAAAAAATAGAGTGTCATTCATGTATTTTGGCAACTCTAATATTAAAGGAATCTGATTCGAAAGAAAATCAGAATCAAAAAATGAAAACGATCAATGAAAATTCTTTTGGCAACAGATGGGTCAGAGCATAGTAACGCAGCAGTAGAGGAAGTTGCCAACAGGCAATTACCAACGGGATCTGAAGTGCGGATTATTTCAGTAGTAGATAAGGTTGCGTTAGCGAGCTACGCCGGATCATCGGCCGTAGTGAATGACTTTTATATTCAAGCCGGCAGGCATGCATTAAAAGTAGCAGCAGATGCAATTGAATATGCATCTAAACTTTTGCAAGAGAAGAATGACTCCGTATTGTTAACAACAGCCGTGATTGATGGCTCACCCAAAACTGCCATTCTTGAAGAAGCTGAAAGATATGGTGCGGATTTAATTGTTGTTGGCTCAAATGGACATGGAGATAAAGATGTCGGACATTTTATGTTAGGATCAGTTTCTCACGCAGTATCACTATATGCAAAGAGTTCCGTTGAGATTGTAAGGGCGCAAAATAAACAGTCCATCATAGCAAAACTCTAAAACCGGAAATGAAAAAGATAATAATTTATTCATCTCTTTTACTGCATTGATTTCATGTGAATAAAGAACAATAAACGCGGGATAACCATTACATTAATAATAAGATTGACATTGTTAAACTAAAAATAAAACAAGATGAAAAAAAATTATGAATTAACAGGAATGAGTTGTGGAGGATGCGTTGCAAATGTAACGCGGTCGTTGCTTCAGCTCCCGGAGGTAGAAAATGCTGAAGTACAATTGCACCCCCAAGGTGCGGTTCTTACTATGAGCAAACCCGTTGATGTAGAAGAATTACAAGCTCAATTGAACAGGGCGGGACATTATAGGATCAAAGAAGTTGATTCAAACGGCAACAGTACAGAAAAAAATGTTTTGATGGAAACTAAGTCAACAAAGGACAGCGGAGGAAAGAATTCTTGTTGCAATTAGCCAGGTGCAGGATAATAAAGCTAAACAGACAAATAAAGTAGAAAAGATTTTTACAACATCGGTCAAAAAATTAAAAAAGCGTTGATGTAAAAAAGGAAAGGAATTCCGTAGAGAAAATAAAGGAGACAGTATTATCTCACAACATAAAATATAAAACTATGCACATGTACGATGGTTATCACTTTTGGGGAATGCACCTTATCTGGTGGTTCATTTGGGGAATTTTTCTTTTTTGGATTTTCTTTACACCGTATAACATTCCGGGGCAGCAAAGAAAAAGGGAAAGTCCTTTGGATATAATTAAAAGGCGATACAATAACGGTGAAATAAACCAGGAAGAATACCAGGAGATGAAAAATGTTCTTGAAAGTGATTCAGTAAACCTAAAGGCTGAATTGACAGACATTAACTCTTAAAGAATTTTATCAGCATGGTGTATGAAAACTGAAAATGAAATCAATAATAGCATTTTAAAAGCTACAATGGAAATACAGGAAAAGGTTCCGGAGTTATCAAAATATTTAACAGAGATGCCGGTTACAATTCCTAATATTAGTAACCCTGAAATTAATAGTAAGATTTTAAAAGAGTACAACGATTCATTAGATATATTATTAAAAAAATACTCCACAAATCATAGACGCAAAAAGTAAAGTTGGAAATAAATAAAATGAAAAAGGTATTAATTGCAATGGACTATCACCCAACCGTACAAAAAGTTGCTGAAACCGGATTTGCGTTAGCCAAAACCATGGGAGCTCAGGTTACATTGCTTCATGTGTTATCCGATGCATTGTATTATTCTTCTTCGGTGTATGAACCTGTAATTTCATCCGGCGGTTACCTGGCTACAGGCATGTTACCATGGGACACTGC
>JALYYM010000673.1 GCA_030946565.1 Bacteroidota bacterium
CCAATGCAATTCAAAAATTGGCGGATTATTTGAATAAAATTGCGACAACCAACAATAACTAATCGCACTTACAGGCTAGCTACCTTATCAATAATCCACTAAATAAAATAGTATTTTTGTTTAAAAAGAATTACCAATGGCTACATACACAATTGAAAAGCAAATAGACAATTATTTATCACTGCTAAGCTCCGAGCAAAAAGAAACAGTGTTAATCGTTGTCAAAACAATCGCATTGGCGTATCAGCAATACGAAAATATTTGGGATAAAACCTTTATCGAAGAAATGGATAGCCGTACAACATCTTATGAAAATGGCACTGCTAAATTGTACAAATTTGAAGATATGAAGAAGGCGGCTGTTTTAGATTACCAAAAGAAGGGCCGTAAGAAATGAGTTATACTTACTGGCTGCATGAGAAAATACAAAAAGACCTGAATGAAGGATTTACCTGGTATGAGGAAAGGCAAAGTGGTTTGGGTCATGATTTTTTAGAAGCTATTGAAAAAAAGATTTACGATATTATTGATCATCCCGAGGCTTATGGAAGTAAAGGAAATCCCCAATATCGTGAAGCGTCCTTGAAAAGGTTTCCATACGTGATAGTTTTACAGGATTTATAAAACAAAAAAGGAAATTTTCATCAGCGCTATCCATCATACAAAAAAATCTCCCCGCAAAAAATACCGCTCCCCGTAGAAATTTTTATTCTTCATTTCGGTTGTAAATTGCATATCCCTATGCCATTCCAACTCCATTCATCATATCAGCCTGCCGGCGATCAGCCGCAGGCAATAGAGCAGCTAACAAGAGGAATTCTTGAAGGCGAAAAATACCAGGCTTTGCTTGGTGTTACCGGCAGTGGTAAAACTTTCACCATGGCCAATGTTATTCAAAATGTGCAAAGGCCTACGCTCGTGCTCACGCATAACAAAACATTGGTTGCCCAATTGTACGGTGAGTTCCGCCAGTTTTTTCCAGACAATTCTGTAGGCTACTTTGTTTCTTATTACGACTATTACCAGCCGGAAGCGTATATGCCTGTCAGTGATGTTTACATCGAAAAAGATTTAAGTATAAATGAAGAACTCGATAAATTAAGATTAGCGGCGACTTCTCAATTATTGACAGGAAGAAGAGACATCATTGTAGTCGCAAGTGTAAGCTGCATTTATGGTATTGGTAATCCAAAAGATTTTGCGGAAGGTGTGGTAAGAATAAAAGAGGGTCAAACAATCAGCCGCCAGGGATTTTTACATTCATTGGTGAATGGCTTGTATTCACGCACGCAGGGAGATTTTGCCAGAGGAACATTTCGGGTAAAAGGCGATACGGTTGATATCAATCTTCCATACATGGATAATGGTTATCGCATCACTTTTTTTGGGGATGAAATAGAGAGTATTGAAACGCTGGAATTAAGCACCGGCAAAAGAATTGTGAAAGTAAATGATGCCGCCATCTTCCCTGCGAATTTATACATTGCTCCAAAAGATAAATTGCAACAAATACTTTACGAAATACAGGATGAAGCTACAAGGCAAACAGAATATTTTAAAAGCATAGGGAAATATATAGAGGCGCAAAGAATTTCTGAAAGGGTTAATTATGATGTTGAGATGATACGTGAGCTTGGCTATTGCAATGGCGTGGAAAACTATTCCCGTTTCTTTGACCGCCGCGAACCTGGCACAAGGCCGTTTTGTTTATTAGATTATTTTCCACCTGATTTTTTATGCGTGATAGATGAAAGCCATCAAACCATTCCGCAGGTGAGTGGCATGTATGGCGGAGACCGCTCAAGAAAATTAATTTTGGTTGACTATGGTTTTCGTTTACCCTCGGCGTTAGATAACCGGCCGCTGAATTTTAACGAGTTTGAAGGAATGCTGAACCAAACGATTTATGTAAGCGCAACGCCCGGCGAATTTGAATTGGAGAAGACCGGCGGCATAGTGGTAGAGCAGGTTGTAAGGCCAACAGGATTGTTGGATCCACCGATAGAAATCCGCCCGTCAGTAAACCAGATTGATGACTTGCTTAATGAAATAGATAACAGGGTAAAAAAGGGTGACCGGGTTTTAGTCACTACGTTAACCAAGCGCATGGCGGAGGAAATGGATAAATATTTACATCGTATAAATATTAAATCTAAATACATCCACAGCGAAGTGCACACGCTGGACAGGATAGAAATTTTGCGTGAGCTCCGTCTCGGTGAGATTGATGTGTTAGTCGGCGTGAATCTTTTACGTGAAGGCCTTGATCTTCCGGAAGTTTCATTGGTTGCTATTTTGGATGCGGACAAAGAAGGCTTTTTACGCAATGAAAGATCGCTTACGCAAACTGCGGG
>JALYYM010000486.1 GCA_030946565.1 Bacteroidota bacterium
GCCCATACGTCTTCCCGGGGGAGCAGTTTGACCGGCGATAAATCCAACAACGGGTTTGGTACCATTTTCTTTAATCCAATAAGCCGCATCAGCTTCCATGCTGCCGCCTATTTCTCCAATCATTACAATGCCATCAGTTTCCGCGTCGTTCATGAAAAGTTCAACAGCTTCTTTTGTAGTTGTACCGATGATAGGATCGCCGCCAATGCCGATAGCTGTTGATATTCCGAGGCCTGCCTTCGCCACCTGGTCAGCAGCTTCGTAAGTAAGCGTACCCGATTTAGAAACGATACCGATTTTTCCTTTCTTGAAAATGAAGCCCGGCATGATGCCCACTTTACATTCATCGGCAGTAATTACACCAGGACAATTGGGGCCTATGAGCCTTGCATCAGTATCCAGCAAATAACTTTTTACTTTCACCATATCCTGTACCGGTATGCCTTCGGTGATACAGATTATTAACTTTATACCTGCATCAGCCGCTTCCATTATTGCATCCGCAGCAAAGGCTGGTGGCACAAAAATGATGCTTACATCAGCGCCAGTTTCTTTAACAGCATGTTCAACAGTATTAAAAACAGGTTTATCAAGGTGCGTCATTCCACCCTTGTTTGGCGTAACTCCACCAACGACATTAGTGCCGTAGCTGATCATTTGTGTGGCATGAAACGTTCCTTCTGTACCTGTAAAACCCTGTACCAATATTTTTGAATCTTTGTTTACTAATACTGACATTATGTAAAATTTATAGTTGCGCAAATATATGCAATAGAGCCCTAAGCTCTATTGACATTTTGCTGAATTAATTGCATGTTATAAATAAAAAAAAGTTTTAAGAAGAGGCAAAGGTTTATTTTATAAATGAAAAATTATCACCATCAAACAATCCCTTGTCGCTAAGTTTTACATGCGGTATTACCAGCAGCGCCATAAATGATAAAGTCATAAACGGAGCAGATAATGTTGATCCTAATAGTTTTGCAGCCTGGTCAATATCCGTGTATGCTTTCGCAACCTCATAGCCATCTTCATTGCTCATAAGTCCGGCTACAGGTAAGGGCAGGATTTTTTCTAATGATGAATTTTTCGTATCAACACAACTAATTCCTCCTTTGCTTTCGATGATTAGATTCACTGCCCGGCAGAGGCTTTCATCATCTACACCTACAGCAATTATGTTATGACTGTCATGCGCAACCGAAGAAGCGATGGCTCCTTTTTTTAATCCGAAGTTGGTAATGAATCCTTTGGCTACCGGGACGTTTTTATAACGGTTGATGACTATTATTTTCAAGACATCATTCACTGTATCTGCCATGAAGTAATCATCTTGCCCATAAGAAGCCCTTTGGGCTACGATAGGTCTTACCAACTTTTTATTAGTAATCAGTTGCCCGTTTAATGCTTCTATAGCAAATATTTCTGCAGGAAAATCCGCAACAGGAAACTTGAAATCTTCAATTTCTTTTTTAGCGCATTTAAAATTATTTATCACTGCTGAAGTTGATGTAGAAATTTTTGAAACCCCGTTTTCAGCAACCAAATTTCCATCAATGTAAGTAGCTGCCACTTCAAAATTCATAAGATCTTTTACCACAATAAAATCTGCAGGGTCTTCCGGTCTCAACAAACCAACATTCATTTTATAGTGCTTAACAGGATTGATGCAGGCAGCATTTAATACTTTAAATACATCAACACCTTTTGCAACTGCTCTTTTGCAAAGATCATTAACGTGGCCATTCACCAGGCTGTCAGGATGTTTATCATCACTACAAAACATTATTTCATTTGGATAGTCATTCAGAAGATCAATCAGTGCATCAAAGTTTTTTGCGGCGCTTCCTTCACGAATAATGATTTTCATTCCATATTTCAATTTATCCAATGCCTCTTCTTTGGTAAAGCATTCATGATCGGTGCTTATCACTACGCTTCCGGCGATGCCTGCTTCTATATATTTTTTTGCATTATCTTCCCTTAGTCCCGGCGCATGACCATCTACCGGTTTAGTATTTTTTTTTGCAGAATGAATCTTCTTCATCACCTCTTCATCGTCGTTCAGCACACCAGGAAAATTCATCATTTCACTTAAGTAAAAAATCTCTTTGGTTGCAAGAAGTTTGCTAACGTCTTCTGCATTGAGAGAAGCGCCGGCAGTTTCAAAAACAGTGGCAGGCACACAGCTTGGCGCACCAAAGTGAAATTTGAATGGCACTTCGTTCCCATTTTCAATCATAAATTTTACGCCTTCTATTCCGCAAACATTTGCTATCTCGTGCGGATCGCTTACCGTTGCAATGGTACCATGCACAACTGCGAGCTTTGCAAATTCTGCAGGGATCAACATAGAGCTTTCGATATGAACATGCGCATCTATAAAGCCCGGAAGTATATAATCTAAACTTTGATCTTCGTCTCCTGCTTTTTCTATTGAAATTATTTTTCCATTTTCAACAGAAACATTTCCTGCGAAGATGATCTGCGCTTCTATATCTACAATATTTCCTTTGAGTGTAAAATTCATTTGTAATTTTTTCGGAACTTCTGGTCTTTCGCAAATTAGACCACCAGAGTGATAAAGACAAGAGCAAGGTTCATTTGAGAACCAGAAGTTTTACTTGTTAAGGTTATAGAATTAATAATTATGATTAGGGTCAGGAATTTTTTCATAATCGGATTTTCCATATTAAGTTTTAATAGGTTAATCTAAATAATTCTACATTAATCCATTTTTACTGGAAAAAATTCTCTACTTTGATTATAAATTTAGTAGTTAATGGAAAAAAATCCCTCAGCTCATCTGCAGGAAATTGTCTTTGGCTCAGGAGATAAAAAAACATCAAGGATTGTAAGCACATTAATTAAAAAAGGCGCTGCTAAAAAGATCGCTCCAAGAATATACACTACGAATCTGCATGATAGTTCTGAAAGTATTATAAAACGAAATTGGTTCAGGATACTTGCAACACAATATCCGAAGTCACTGCTAAGCCATAGAAGTGCACTCGAATGCAAACCCACCCCAAAAGGCCATATCTATGTAACTTACTCTTATACAAAAAAAGTTTCACTGCCGGGTTTAATTATTCACTTCCTGCAAGGCCACGAACCAATGGAACGAGACAATTCATTTTTTGGTGAACTATATTTATCACAACAAGCCAGGGCATTTTTAGAAAATTTTCAGCAGTCAAGAAAAAATGACGAAGAGTCGAAGACACTTACACGGGAACAGCTTGAAGAAAAATTAGAAAGTATTATCAGGGTAAAAGGCGAAAGTGGATTGAACGAGCTAAGAGAAAAAGCAATGGAGGTAGCTCCTGTTCTTGAAATGGAAAAAGAGTTTGAGCACCTCAATAAAGTTATCAGCGCTTTATTAAATACAAAATCATCAAAATTACTTTCATCGCCGGTAGCCAGAGCGAGGGCGCTTGGTGAACCTTTTGACTCCGGGCGAATTACTCTTTTTGAAATGCTGTACGAAACCCTGGCTGGTAAACATTATCCTGAATATGCTAATAAAAATATCAGCCTTAAAGCCTATCAAAACTTTGCATTTTTTGAAAGCTATTTTTCCAATTATATAGAAGGGACAATATTTGAAATACAAGAAGCCAAACAAATTATTCTTACAGAAACGCCTTTGCCTGCAAGAAATGAGGATTCGCATGATGTGCTGGGCACTTATAAAATAGTGTCCAATAGAAAGGAAATGTCTGCTTGCCCTAAAACTGCCGGTGAGCTGGTTCAAATACTTTTATACCGGCATGGTATTCTGTTGGCAGCAAGGGCAGATAAAAAGCCGGGTCAGTTTAAAGACAAAAATAATAGGGCAGGCAATACCGAATTTGTAGAATGGCAACTTGTAATGGGCACGTTGAAAAAAGGATTTGAGTGGTATGCATTATTACAGCATCCGTTTGCTAAAGCTGCATATATAATGTTTTTAATCAGTGAAGTTCATCCCTTCATTGACGGAAATGGAAGGATAGCCCGGATGATGATGAACGCAGAACTATCATCACAAAATTTCTCAAAGATCATTGTTCCCAACGTTTACAGGGAAGATTATATGGGAGCGTTAAGAAAGTTGACACGAAAAAATGATACAGATACATATATAAGAATGTTGTTAAAAATTTATGAGTTCAGTTCCATCATCTATGGAGAAGATATAAATCAAATGGAAGAATACTTAAAGTCCTGTGATGCTTTCATGGAACCCAAAGAAGGAAAATTACAATTTGAAAAATGAGAGGGTTTGTTGTTCAATAAGTTTATTGTATTGCACTGAATATTCTTTAAGTAAAAATTGATTAAAAAGATTTTGATTAAAAAATTTCTAAGCTTTTAATCGTAAAGCAGGCCGCTTAATATTGATTTATCTTGCACAATCAAAAAATAAATTATGAAGAATATCACCCTCTTTGTTTTGTTTATACTGGCGCTTGTATTTTTTCAATTTGCCTCGGCCCAATCTGTTGACGATATTATCGGCAAATATATAGACGCCCGTGGAGGCATTGATAAATTAAACTCTGTTCAGTCGGTTTACTTTGAAGGGACGAGGCAAATGATGGGAAGTGAAGTGCTGGTGAAAGTAACAAAGGTGGAAGGAAAATTAATGCGGATAGATTTTGAATTTGGCGGAAACTCAGGCTACACAATAGTTACGCCGGAGAAAGGGTGGACTTATATTCCGATGCGCTCTGATAATGTAAATGAAATGCCGACGCCGGTGTTGAAATCTATGCAAAGCCAAATGGACATTGCGGGCCCGTTAATAAACTATAAGGCGAAAGGTTACCAGGCAACGTTGAATGGCAAAGAAACGATAGATGGAAATGAGGCATATAAGATACAATTAACTTCTGCAGATGGAAAGGTGAGTACTTATTACATTGATACTAAAACCAACCTGCTTGTCCAATCAAAACAAATGAGTGAGGGAGGCAGAAACGGGCAGGGCCCGCAGGAAGTAACAACGAACTACAAGGACTATAC
>JALYYM010000491.1 GCA_030946565.1 Bacteroidota bacterium
TATCAATTGGCGGCAAAGGCTTTTACGTAATTAAAATAAACAATTTATTGGCATATAATTTTCTATACAATTTTTATTGATAATTAAAAATAATTTTTATGTCAGATACAAGAAATATATCGCAGCCATCGCAGGGAAGTGAAGACCTGGGGCGTGAGACCAACACCTCGCGTAATCCCCCAAGCCCATCAGCGGGAACAGATACACAGCTTCATATTGCAGCGAAAAGTGGGAAAAAGAACAAAGATAAAAACGATGTAAATGATGATGAAAAAGTGGTTAAGAACGCTGATGAAGCAGCGGATTTTTTAACAGCTAATGAAACCGATGAATAATACATTCTTATCTCTAAACTTAGCAGGCCTGTAAGCCTGCTTTTTTTATGGTATTAGTTTATGTAGAATTATTTCCTCATACGATAAACCGGGACAAAATTTCCCAACACTTAATAATATCATCCCTGGCCAATGAATATCGTGAATCAAAGTTTTTCTCCCACAAATAAAAATAAAATTACATGAGCGCTGCTGCCATTGAAGCTCCAAAAATTTCAAAAAGTAAATTAAGGAGTATTGTAAAAGATGAAGAGAAAACAGCAAGGGCAGCTAACCTTGTGTATGTTACTGATAAGGAGCCGGGCATTGAAAGAAAAAAGAAGGGGAAAAACTTTGAATACTATTTTAATGGCGAAAAGATAAAAGAAGATGAAGAACTTCTTCGTATAAAACATCTTGTACTGCCACCTGCCTGGACGAATGTGTGGATATGCAAAAAGGAAAACGGCCACTTGCAGGCAACCGGTTATGATACAAAAAACAGGAAGCAATATAAATATCACCATCATTGGAATTCACTGCGCAATCATACAAAATATTACAGGCTTATTGATTTTGGGAAAGTGCTTCCGGACGTAAGAAAGCAACTTGAAAAAGATTTGAAAAAAGATGGATTGCCCCTGAATAAAGTATTGGCCGCAGTAGTCGCTTTAATGGAACGCACGAACATAAGGGTTGGAAATAGTTTTTATGAAAAAGCCTATGGATCGTACGGCCTTACTACCTTAAAAGATAAGCACGTGAAATTTAATGGGAACGCTGTAGATTTTGATTTCGTTGGTAAAAAGGGAATTAAACATAGCATCAAGTTGAAAAATAAAAAGCTTGCAGCAGTCATAAAAAAATGCAGGGACATACCAGGCAAAGAGCTATTTCAATTTTATGACGGGAACGATCAGAGACATTCAATAGATTCAGGGTTGGTAAATAATTATATAAGAGATATAAGCGGCGCAGACTTTACAGCAAAGGATTTCAGGACGTGGTCAGGCACAGTGCAGGCTTTTCTTGCCTTGCGATCTATCGGCTGTTGCGATACCCAAACAGAAACCAAAAGAAGATTGGTGGAAGCGCTTGATATAGTTTCTGAGCATTTGGGTAATACAAGAACTGTTTGCAAGAAATATTATGTTCATCCATTAATTCTCTCGCTCTATGAAAGCAAGAAGCTGGAGAAATATATTGCAGAGCTTGATGAGCTTGAGAAGAAAAATGAAAAGAACGGATTAACCCCGGAAGAAAAGGTAGTTATGAAAATTTTGGAATCCAATTAGCTTCACATTCTGTAACTTGAAAAACTATGTTTTCAATACAACAAAAAGAAGAAAACGGTTTTAGAAAATTTATTCTAAAAGATGAAAGTTCAGGAACCGTAGCTGAAATAATTCCTTCCTGCGGTGCTATCCTTCATGCCTTTGTTGCCAACAATAAAGGTGAGCTTGTAAATGTGATTGACAGTTATATAAGTGCTGCCGATTTTGCAGAGAATGTTACTTCAAAAGGTTTCCTGGGAAGCAAGCTTTCTCCATTTGTTTGCAGGCTCAATAAAGGCAAATATCATTTTGGTGAGAAAGATTATGCTATTGAAAATTTTTATCTCGAAAAGAATGCAATACACGGAAAACTTTTTGATAAAGAATTTATCGTGACAGTTCAAACATCTAATAATCTTCATGCATCTGCAACTATGAAGTATGAATACAGGGCAGAAGACAAAGGCTATCCATTTAATTATGATTGTATTATCACATGGCAATTGG